>SYAB01000290.1 GCA_005787665.1 Actinomycetota bacterium | reverse complement strand
GTTGTTTGGCCGCCGCGCTATTCGCCAGGGGGATTGGAAGGCGCTGTACCTGCCCGCGCCGTACGGCCCGGGTGCCTGGCAGCTCTATGACCTCTCACATGATCCCGGCGAGCTCCACGACCTGGCCGCCTCGCGGCCCGACAAACTGGCCGAGCTGCTCGAGCTGTGGGACCGCTACGTCGAGGACAACGGCGTCATCCTCGGGCCCGTGTCGGTCTACGAGATCGACGCGCGTTAAAGATCCAACCGGGACGGGGCCGGACGTCACTGGGCCAGAAGTTTGACCGCCTGGTTGAACACACTCGGCAGCGTGCTCGCCGCCGGCACGATCATGGTCCGCACCGGCGAGTTACTGGCCGCCAGCAGCCCCGACGTCAGCAGCCGGTACCGGCGTGACATGCGGCGCCACTGCCGGGTGTAGTCCGCCGGGTCATCAGCCAGCACGGCGTCGACCACGAGTTCGGCGCAACCGAGCGCGATGCCCAGTCCCTCGCCGGTGAGGGCGTCGACGTATCCCGCCGCGTCGCCGACGAGCATGACCCTGCCCTGGTGCTGGCTGGAAGCGCGCTGCCGCAACGGCCCCGCCGCGCGGGCCGGAGTGCCTTGCGCTCCGGCGAGTCGTGCTGCCAGAGAGGGGAATTCACGTAAGTGATCGTCGAACGTGCCCTGCCGGGAGGTCAGGATGGCCACTCCGACGCAGTCGTCGGCCACCGGGGTCACATACGCCTCGGTGTGCGCGGCCCAGTAGACCTCGACAGTGTCGGTCCACGGGGCGATCGTGAAGTGCCGCCGTATTCCCCAGCGGCGACCGCTCTTGGTCGGCCGGTCCAGCCCGAGTTGGCGGCGGATCGGCGAGTGCAGGCCGTCGGCGGCGGCCAGGTACCGCGCCTGCAAACCGCCGGCGCGCACGCCGGTCGCGTCCTGCTCGATGTCGCCGATGTCGCCCTTGACGATCCGGACCCCCGCGGTGGCGGCAGCGTCGTGCAGGGCTTCGGACAGGACAGTGCGCCGCACCCCGCGTCCGGCGCCGCCCGGGAATCGGGCTTCCACGCGCCGGGTCCGGTCAAGGTAGGTGATGCCGCGAAAAGGCTTGCCGTGCGGGGTGATTCCGAGGGCATCGAGGTGTCGCAGGGTGTGCGGCATCAGCCCTTCCCCGCAGGCCTTGTCGATGGGTCCGGGGCGGCGCTCCACCACGGTGACCTCAAGTCCGGCGCGGGCGGCGTGGATGGCCGTGGCGAGCCCCGCCGGTCCGGCGCCGGCGACCAGCAGATCGTTCACGACAGCCTCGCCAATGCCGAGTTCTCAACGTTGATGCGGGTGCTCAGCAGAGCGGCGTTCAGCGTGGTGAACGCCAGCGCGGTGAACCATGCGGAGTGAACCAGCGGCAGCGCGAGCCCTTCGATCGCGACGGCGACGTAGTTGGGGTGGGAGATCCAGCGGTAGGGCCCGCGGTCGACGCGCGCCGCGCCGGGGATCACGACGACGCGGGTGTTCCACTGCCGGCCCAGGGTGGTGATGCACCACCAGCGCAACCCCTGGGCCGCGACGACCAGGGCCAGCATCGGCCACGCGAGCGCCGGGATGAAGGGGCGCTGCATGACGGCGACTTCCACCACACAGCCGACCAGCAGGGCCAGGTGCAGGATCACCATCACCGGATAGTGGCCCGCGCCGATCTCGACACCGCCGCGCGCCCGGCTCCACGCCAGATTGCGTTGCGCCAGAACCAGTTCTGCCAGGCGCTCGACGCCGACAACAAAGAGAAGAAGCAAATACCACGTCATGGGGTCGACACTCACTGCCACTGCATGAGCACGAGTTCCGAGCAGAAGCCGGGACCCATGGCCATCATCACCGCGGGCGATCCGTCCGCGAGGCGTTTGTCCATCGTGTCGCGCAGGATGTGCAGCACCGACGACGACGAGACGTTGCCGATCTCGGCCAGCGAGCGCCAGGTGAGTTCCAGCGCGTCGGCGGGCAGCGTGAGGCTGTCGGTGATCGCCTCGATGACCTTCGGGCCGCCGGGGTGGCTGACCCACACGCCGATGTCGTCGATCTCGAGGCCGTGGCCGCCGAGGAAGCCGGTCATGTCGCCACACAGGTAGCGGCTGACCATCTCGGGCACGTCGGGGGACAGCACGAGCTGAAACCCCGAGGCACCGACGTCCCAGCCCATGGTGCGCAACGAATCCGGGTACAGCCGGCTCGCGGAGTCGATGATCCGCGGCCCGGTGATGCCCAGCTTCTCCGCGCGGCGCTCTCCGACGAACACCACCGCGGCGGCGCCGTCGGCGAACAGCGCCGTCCCCACCAGGCCGGCGATGTCCGCGCCGAGGGCAGGGAAGTTCAGCGAGCACAGTTCGGCCGACACCAGCACCGCCACACCGTCGGGGTTGCCGCGCAGATAGTCATGAACCCGCGCGGTACCGGCGGCGCCGGCGACGCAGCCCAGGCCGAACAACGGGGAGCGCCGCACGTCGGGCCGCATGCCGAGCTGCCCGGCGATCCGGGCTTCGATCGTCGGCACCGCGATGCCGGTGACCGTCGTCGACATGATCATGTCGACGTCCTGCGGCCCGAACCCGGCGTCTTCCAAGGCGGCCGAGACGGCCGCGCACCCCAGGTCGACAGCGGTGTCGATGAACACCGAGTTCGTGTACCCGAAGTCGCTGAGCTCCGAGTATTTCTCCAGCGGCATCGCGAGATGGCGATGGTTGACCTTGGCGGTCTGGTGGAATCGGCGCAGCAGATCCGCGTGCGGGGCGAACTGAGGCAGCTCGACCAGCGCCTCGGTGATCTCGGACTGGCTGTACCGGTTCGAGGGCAACGCCCCCTGCACTGCGGCGATGACGCTGGTCGGCCACGTCCGGTTGCTGTTCGCACCTGTTGACATCACGGGTTGGTCCTCTCGATCCCTGTTGTGATGTGCAATTCGGAGCCACCGGCCATCCGGATTGGTGGTGTGAGCAAACCGACAGTCAGGCGCGTCAACTCAAACCGAATTCAGCCGCTCCGGATCGCGCGTACCGAACACCGGCTGCTGCCGCCGAGCGTTGCTCCAGCCGCGATCCCACGGCCAGTGCCGCTCGTCGTCGGTCCACACCAACTGCAGCGCGCCGAACACGCGCCGGTAATACTGGTTCGCGATCGTGAGGTGCACGTCGGGATGATCGACCTCGACGACTTCCAGGACAAGCTCGCCCTCGAACTCGATCTGCATCCCCGGCTCCAGTCGAGTGTCGTGATAGGCCATTTCGTGCGCGGCTGAGTCCAGCAGCTGAACCGAGATCTTCTCGGGGAGTCCGGTGACCAGCAACTCGGGCAGGCCCAGGCCATGAAGACCGACCGTGTACGCGGACGGCTGGTGTTCGCTGACGACGTACTGGACCACCCACCGGTCTCTCTGGAGAGTTTCCGCCAGATATGTCAGATATTCCTCGGTGGTGGCCCCGGGGTGATCGCATCGCCAGCACATGATGTCCGCCTCTCCGTCGTCGTCGACGCCAGACTGCACCAGACCTCCGACATTTCGGGCGGGCCGCCGGCGATGGCGTAGGACAACTCTTAGAGCGCGTCGATGATCCGCTCGAAGAACAGTTCCTGGGTGCTGAACCTGCCACCGGGGAAATACCGCCTCACGATCGCTTCGAGTTCCGCCTCGGTGGAGACACCCAACAACGTGCAGAGGTGTACCGCGTCGGCGAGATCGCCGTCGGACTTGCGGGTGGTCATGGACTTCATCGCCAAGATGTATTCAGGCGAGGCGATTTCGATGACCAGCGCCGGGCCGATCCGCTCACCACGGGGGTGGTCGTCGGGAACGGGCGGCATGAATTGCCGCACACCCTCACTGAGCCAGTTCCTGTCGAGGCCGAACCGGCGCGCGACCACCGCCGCGGCGTCAAGCACCACGTCTCGAGGCTCGAACGTCGCGTCGATGTCGGCGGAGGCTCGTTCGGCGTTGTAGGCGAGCGCCATTGCCGCCCCACCGACGATGAAGATCGTGGCGGCTTTGCCGAGGCGCTGCAGTTCCTTGTCGAGTTCGGCGAGAAGCTCGCGCATCTCACGTGCGGTGAATTCCTTCCGCGCCACCGCTCACACACCTTCCAGATTTCCCGCCGGGTACACCACGTTGCGCACCCGTAACTCGATCGGGGTGCGCAGGTAATCGGTCCAGAAGTATTTCTCGGGAACGTCGAAGGGGTCGAATAAGGCTCCTGCGCAATACCTTTCCGGTTCGAAGCACCAGTCCAGGACCGCAGCGCTGGAGACGCGATCGCGACCGGTTATCGAGGCGACACCACCGATGATGGCGTCCCAACCGGGGATGCCTGCGAGGCCGGGATCTCGGTGGATCGCGTCGGCGTCCTCAAGGGAGCTGGCACATCTGCTCCGCAGGACCAATTCGCGCAACTGCCGGGCGGCGAAGTGCCAGTCCTCGCCGCCGGCGATCGTCTCGGCGAACTCCCGGTAGGTGAACAAAGGATTGGGCGCGAGGCTGTCGCGGTAACGCTCGAACTCCCGGCGGGTGATGCGGTGGTGGGACCCCACTCGGATCGTGGCGATCTCCCCGGCTTTGATCTTGCGGCTGATCGTGGAGCGGTCGACGTCAAGTCGCTTGGCGGCTTCGGCGGGGGAGAGAGTTTCGATGCGACTGCTGACGTCCACCACCTCGCCGGCCGCCTTGGCGGCGCTCAGCTGGTCACGCAGAAGGGCTGTCCATTCCGCTTCGGTGGTGCGCGCCGGGTCGATAGTGAATCGCGCAGGCATGTCACCACCGTAGACCGGATGCACAGATAGGGCAATCTAACTGTGCGGCGGGCCACGGGTAAGGCCCGGATGAACTCTTCTCCGGCGTCGATCAGGCCCGGTTCAGACAGCGATGACAGCCAGGGCGCGGTGAATCCCTCGAAAGTCGTTCTCATTGCGCGTGATCAACGGAATTCCCAGATCGACGGCCACCGCGGCGATCATCATGTCGAACCGTCGCGGTTTCGGATCTCGGCCACGCGCGCGAACATGGGCGCATAACGCCCCATAGATCCGCGCGGCACCCGCGCCGAACGGGATCGGTTCGAATGCCTGGGAAATCCAGTGATATCGCTGCTCGCGTGCAGCATTGCGGAGCGGATCCTCGCTGTGCAACCCGTAGGCCAGTTCAGCGAGAGTGATCGTGCTGACGGCTGCGGTCTCGGCGTGGGCGGCTACGGCGGCTGCTGGATAGTCGATCACTACCGAGGTGTCCAGCAGCACGTGTCCATGAACGGAGGTCACGGCGTATCGCCCCACCGATCGCCGTCACCGTCGTCCACCGCGGCGTCGAGTTCGCGCAGTTCGTCGGCGAACCTCTCGACCTCCCAGTCGGGAAGCCGCGTCAGGCCGGCGGCGACTTCGCCCACGGGTAGGAATCGTCGGCGCCGACCCGCGTCCGCCTGGTCGTGAGGTCTGAGCTCAGCGATGGGAACGCCGTTGCGGGTGACCGTGAAGTGCTCACCGGCCTCAATGCGACGCATGATGGCCCCGCTCTCGTTGCGAAGCTCACGCTGACTGATCGGTGTGCCCACTGCGCTACCGTAGCATCAGTGTGCTACATGCCGTAGCACACCCGGGGCGAAGCGGCGGAGGGATAGGGAGGGGGCCAGTGGGTGGTACAGTCTTTCGGTACAAGACCAGTACGATTAAGCCGTACGAAATCTGGAGGTGGGCATGGCCATCAGTGCAAGTGAGGCTCGGCAGCGCCTCTTCCCGCTGATCCAACAAGTCAACAACGATCATGAACCGGTGCGTATCGCATCCAGAACCGGTGATGCGGTGCTCATGTCGGCCGCCGACTACGACTCGTGGCAGGAAACTGTCTATCTACTGCGTTCACCTGAGAACGCCCGCCGACTCATGGAAGCGGTTGCCCGAGACAAGGACAGCCGCACGGCCCCCGCGAACCACACCACGTCGATCGACGAGCTCGAGGAGATGGCCGGCGGCCAGGAGTGAGAAGGATCAACTTCGATCCTGACGCCTGGGAGGACTTCCTGTTCTGGTTGGCGTCGGACCGCAAGATGGCTCGCCGGATCACCCGGCTCATCGGAGAAATTCAGCGTGACCCGTTCGCTGGTATTGGGAAGCCGGAGCCGCTCAAGGGTGAGCTGTCCGGGTACTGGTCCCGGCGGATCGACGACGAACATCGGCTCGTGTACCGAGCGGACGATAAAGAAGTGAAGATCCTGAAAGCGCGTTACCACTACTGAGGTCTTCTCCACGACGGCTGCCCACCCCGCTACCAGCGAAAATGGCCATCGGAGGCCTCCCGGGTCCATTCGCTTTTGTCCGATAGAGTGCGCGGATGCCCGTCGCACGCTCCGCCCACCGGCTGACGCTGAGCGCTGTCCTGGCGTTCGTCATGGTGTTGTGCGGCGTGCCGTCACCGGTGTCGGCGGCTCCGGCCGCGGCAGGCGTGATTCCGGGCATCGAGGTCTTCCTCGCTGACGTGCCGACTGCCCTGCGCGGCAAACGGGTCGGCCTGATCACCAACAACACCGGCATCGACCGGTCCGGTCGGTCGGACATCGATCTGATCGCGGCGAGCGACGACCTGACACTGGTGGCCCTGCTGGCGCCCGAACACGGTATCCGCGGCAATGCCGAGGCGGGTGTCACCGTCGGTGATGGTGTCGATGCGAAGACCGGCGTACCGGTCTACTCGCTCTATGGGGCCCAAGGGCACAGCCCGACTCCCGCGATGCTGCAGAACGTCGACGTCCTTGTCTATGACCTTCAGGAGGTCGGCGGACGCACCTGGACCTACGTGTCGACCATGGCGCTGTCGATGCAGGCCGCGGCGCGCAAGGGCATCCCGTTCGTCGTTCTGGACCGGCCGAATCCGATCGGCGGGGACATCGTGGAAGGCGCCCTGCTGGACCCGGCCTTCGCGTCGTTCATCGGTATGTACCCCATCCCCGCGCGGCACGGCATGACGGTCGGCGAACTGGCCACGCTGTTCAACGCCCAGCAGGGGATCGGTGCGGACCTGACCGTCATTCCGGCGCAGGGGTGGCGCCGCGGGCTATGGTTCGACCAGACGGGTCTGCCGTGGGTGAACCCCTCACCGAACCTGCGATCGCTGGCGGCCGTGACGAGCTACCCCGGCACGGTGTATTTCGAGGGCACCAATCTGTCGGAGGGCCGCGGCACCGACCGGCCCTTCGAGCAGATCGGGGCGCCGTGGCTGGACGCGGCGGCGGTGGCCGCGACGATGAATGCGATGGGCCTGCCGGGCATCGCCTTTCAGGCCGTCGCGGTCCCGGTCGCCGAGGGTGCCGCCAAGTTCCCCGGTCAAACCATCCCGGCCGTCCGGCTGGCTATCACCGATCGGCTGGCATACCGTCCGGTCGGCACGGCGCTGCTGCTCATGGACACGATCCGCCAACAGCATCCGGGGGACTTCGCCTGGGGGCCGTCGATCGACCTGCTCACCGGATCGGATCGGGTGCGCCAGGCGATCAACGCCGATCGGCTCGCGCCGCTGCTGGCGGAGTGGGACCGGGCGGCCGCCCAGTTCCGCGTCAGCCGGGCGGGATACCTGCTGTACAGCTGAGCCGCCACATCGCGGACTAGCTGGTGTGCTGGCACGCACCGTTTCCCGACCGCGCGTTCACGGGAGACGATCGCGCAAATCCCGTTGACCCGTGCCGCCACCCCGGCGATGTGCAGCGCCGGTAAGCGGGGCTGCCTGACCCTTAAGTGCTTGAATTGTCAGCGTTAGCAACGGAGAAGATGCCATGGTGAATGCGGGAGAACCGAACCCGAAACCTGCGGCGCATCCGCACGGATTGCGGGTGATGTCCGGCCGGGATCCGGCCGAACCCCACCGTGTTGCAACGCCCCTGGAGTTGCTCTACGACCTGACCTTCGTCGTCGCGTTCGGCGTCGCCGCATCCGAACTGGCGCACCTGCTCGCCGAAGGGCATATCCGGTCGGGCCTCATCGGTTTCGGTTTCGCCATGCTGCTGGTTTCTTGGGCATGGGTCGGTTTCAGCTGGTTCGCCTCGGCATACGACACCGACGACTGGGCGTACCGCTTGTTGACGATGCTGCAGATGGTCGGCGTGATCATCCTGGCGCTGGGCCTTCCGCCGATGTACGCCTCGATCGACAAGGGCGAGCACATCGACAACCGGATGGTGGTCGCCGGCTACGTCGTGATGCGAATTGCTCTGGTGGCCTTGTGGATTCGCGCAGCAAGGCAGGATCCTGCCCGGCGTTCGATCTGCCTCACCTACGCGCTCACGCTCAGCATCGCCCAGATCGGCTGGATCGCCATCATGATCGTGGATGCGTCGCTTCCGGTCACCTTCGTGCTGGTGGGTCTGATGACGGTGGTGGAACTCGGGGGGCCCTGGCTGGTCGAGACCCGCAAGGGCAGTGCACCGTGGCACGCCCACCACATCGCCGAACGCTACGGGCTACTGACGATCATTGCGCTCGGGGAGGGCGTCGTCGGTACCGTCGCCTCACTGTCGGCGGAGGTCACCGCGGAAGGCTGGACCGTCGATGCCGTTCTGGTGGCCGTGGCCGGTATCGGATTGACCTTCGGCATGTGGTGGATCTATTTCGTGGTCCCGTCGTCGCGTCTGCTGCAGGCCGACCGCGCCAAAGTGATCCGGTTCGGCTACGCCCATATCCCGTTGTTCGCCGCGATCGTGGCCACCGGGGCGGGTTTGCACGCCGGCGGCTACTACATCGAGCACCACTCGGCGCTCAGTTCGGTGGGCACCGTCCTGACGGTCGCCATCCCGGTCGGGGTCTACATCGGCTCGGTCTACCTGCTGTACACCCTTCTGGTCAGGGAATGGGACAGCTTCCACACCCTGCTGCTGGTGCTGACGGGCGCCGTTCTACTGGGAGCGGTGGCCCTCGCGGCGGCCGGAGTACCGATGCCGGTATGTCTGCTGGTCATCACGCTCGCGCCGATGGTGACCATCCTCGGCTTCGAGTTGGTCGGCCACCGCCACGCGGCGGAAGTGGTCAATCGGCGCCTCGCCGAGGGAGCGCCCTGACCTCGGGTCGCACCAAGCCCACATCTGCGGCCGCGCTCCGGGGAAGCCCCGCCGATCAATCAGCGGGGCCTACGACCACTCCGCGAGCACGCGCATCTTGACGGCCTTGACCGCGGCGTCCCGCCGCATCTTCTTCAGTTGCGGGGCGAAGGGGTTGCGTTCGTTGTCCTGAATGTTCAGCGGTAGATCCAGCGCGCCGAGCAGCTTGGCTTCGAGGTACCACGGCTCGGGATGCAGGACCCAGGACACCGACACATTCTCGGCCATCCACTGGGTAAGAACGGCTTCGCCGCCGGCGAAGGTCTGTCGCCTACCCGAACCGATCCGGCGCAGCGCGAAGCCCAGTTGAGCACCGAGTAGGACCCCCAGTGACTTGCGGAGCGTGGAGCCCTCCGCGCTCGCATTGCCGGCGCCGAAGTGATAGCGGATGCGCTTGCGCAGGTCCTGAGGGACCTGCGGCTTGCCGTCCGCCCGCGGTGGGCCGGGGCTGACTCCGACGTAGAGCAGTGTCAAGCCGTCCCGCTGTTCGCATCCGGAGACGTCGATCTCCCCAGGGATATCGCGGAACCACCAGCCGTGGGCTCCCGATTCGGCGGGCACCGGGGACGGCTCGGCGAAGACCTCATCGCGCGTATACCGCTGAGCTGCAATAAAACTTGCGACGGCGGTTGCACTCCGCTTCGCAGACATCGACTCCGCCACGCGGCTCAGCGTAATCCTCGAAGTCGCGAAGCGATCGCTGTCATCGGCAGGAAGAGGTGAAGCGGATCCACGGGGGACTGGAGGAACTCCGCATGATGACAATAGAAAGCCCGGGCTCCGTCATCGCGCGCGTGCACCAAAAGGGCTGGGGCGGCGACAGAGTCGGTGAGCAGGAGCACACGCTGCATCGCATCGCGCAATAGACCCCATCCCACCCCGCGCCCGTGCCATCCGATGTCGACGGCCAGGCGGGCAAGCAGGAAACAGGGCACGGTTGCGGGCGCCTTCTTGGCGATCGCTTCCGGAACTGCGTCTCTCTGATAGCCGGCGACCGTGATGGCGTAGTAGCCGATTACCCGGCCGTCTACATTTGTGGTGACGTACGTGGTCGCGTTGTTGGCTCGCAGGTTCTGCCAGCTGTACTTCTTAAGCCACTGGTCGAGCTCTGGAGCGCCAGAATCGAAGCGGGTGCGGTCGTGCGCCTTCGTGAGCTTCTGCGGCCGGCTTGGTTTCGCGCCGGCGTTCTCAGTCAAGCGTCGCCGCGTTGCTTTCGTCGAACGGGCTCTCGCGCCGCAGGAGTCGTTCGAGCTTCGGCATTGGCGGCAGTGGGGCATCGAGGAGGCGCTGGAACTCGGCCCACTGTTCCTCTTCGGCGATGAACCACGTGCGGTCGGCCAAAACCCGTTCGGCCCTCTCCAGCACGCTGCCCAGGATGAAATCCGTGATGGTGCTATCGGTAGCCTCCGCGGCGCGCCGGATCATCAGCTCCTGTAATGCGCTGGCCCGGAAGTTCAAGCGCTGGTCACGGCTGGTTTTCGTGGACACTGTCTCTTTGGCCACCATCACCTCACTAGTAGTCATTCACCACTGGCGTGCGTACATCGTATGTACAATAGGGCCTATCCTATCTGCTCAGTGTGGTCTGTCCAGTCACACCGATCCCGGCATGTACGCCGCGACGGGATTCCAGCCGCAGAGTCTGATGAGCGTGTAGAGGTCGCCGGCGAACTTGTTGACGTCGCAGGTGTGTTGTCGTCCCACGACCGCGTCGGAGGCGAACTGAAGGATGCGCGGCCGGCGGCCGGACATCACCTCCCAGCCCTGCGAACGGTCCGTCACGCCCCGGTATTGATCGGTGAACGGCCGCGGTGCACCGGATCCGGTGTAGTCGCTGTTCCAAAGGTCATAGCCCGCGCCCAGCCCGTCTCCGTACAGCCACCGGGGGGCGTAGACGATGACATATCCGGTGCTGCCTTCGCGGGCCATGCGGTCATGGACGGCGTCGACCGCTCGCCGGATCTCGTCGGGGTCGGGCGGGCGGGGCAGGCCCTGTTGCTCGGCGTCGATCTGCCAGATCCAGGGATGCTCGTGCCACCAGGGCGTGTGCTGCGCGACGTAGTCCATCCAGAAGTTCACCTGTGCCTCGATACCGCTGGGCGGATCCGGCCACAGGTAGTGATAGCTGCCGAGGACGGGGATTCCGGCTCTGCGGGCCCGGTTCAGTGCTTTCGTGTAGTGGCGGTCCTCCCAGTCGCCGCCCTCGGTGGCCTTATGGGTGAAGAAGGAGATACCGGCGTCGCGCGCGCCCGCCAGATCCATGGGTCCGCGGCCCCAGTCGTGGTTCGAGGCGTCCCATCCCCACACCGTCGCTGTATTGCGAACCGGGATCGGGAGTCGTCGTCTCAGCACCGGCCCGGATCGGCGCTCATCTCGCGGCCCCGCATCGGCATGCCGTCGATCACCGCGTAGATCGCCGGAAGATCCGGGACGTCGTTGACGCGCAGTTTCTCCCCGCCGTCCTTGCCGATCAACACCACGGCGAAGCCGTTCGAGCCGATCCCGAACTGTGAGGCCAACCGTTGTGCCTGGTTGGTGTCGAGCACTTGGCCATCGAGGGTGCTGGTCCCGTCGGCGACGATCCGGCCAAGCACCATGTCGCGATCGGCGAAGTCACAGCGACTGGCTTCGATCCGGCGCATCGTCTCTGCGAGACGTGGATCGGCGTCGGTGGGTGCGAACACCAGCAGCGGGCGACTCTGCCATAGATAGTCACCCAAATCCGCGGCTGTGGCCCGGGCCGGCATGAGTACCGCGCTGATGCCCGCGACCAGCACGGCGAGTGCGCCTGCGATGAATCCTCGGGAAAGATGATGGGGGACCATGGTGACACCTGACTCTAGCGTCACCGGAATGGCGGAAAGGCTTCGATGACCGACGACGCCGTCCCGGGCGAGGACCGCCAACCACGACCGTTACGAGGGCTTCCCCGCCGTGCGCGACCGAGGTGCTCGACCTGCGCCGGGCGTGAACGCCGTCGAGCTCGACACAACCCGCATGCCCGCGAGCGGGTCGGCCACCCCCTCAACGGCGATTGACGTAGGAGAGACGTATGCGGATCTGGCACTGCCTGGCAGCCGCGGCGATGGTGTGCTGCGCCTGCGCCCGGGGAGACGTCACCGGTGATGCCCCATCGGCAGGGTCTGCCAGCGCCGGCGCCGTCGATGCCGCAACCGCCGAGCGCGCAGCCGGCAGCCTGAAGGTATTGGATCGTGCCGTTGAGAAGAACAAGCCCGGTTGCTCGGCCGCGGTGGGCATCGCGGGCACGGTGGTCTGGTCGGGTGCGCGGGGCGTCGCCGACCTGGCCTCGGCGGCCGAGATCACCTCGGACACGGCCTTCGACATCGCCTCGGTGTCCAAGCAGTTCACGGCTACGGCGGTGCTTCTGCTGGCCGAGGCCGGAAAGCTTTCGCCGGGCGATCCGTTGGCCGACCACGTGGCAGGGCTCCCGGCCTGGTCGCGCGAGGTGACCATCGACCAACTGATCCACCAGACCAGCGGCATCCCGGATTACATCGATCTGCTCTCCGACGCGGGCTACACCGACGGCGATCGCACCACCAACGCCGACGCCCTGGAGGTCCTGGCCGAGGTGCGGAAGCTGGAGTTCGAACCCGGAAGCCGATGGGAGTACTCCAATTCCAACTACGTGCTGCTCGGCCAGGTCGTCGAATCGGCCTCCGGCGAAACGCTTTCGGACTTTCTCGATACCGAGATCTTCACCCCTCTGGACCTGACCATGGTGCTCGATCCGGCCCGGCCGGTGCCCACTCTGGCGGTGTCCTACATCGACGACAACGGCGACTACGTGGAAGCGCCGTCGGCCTGGGAGCAGACCGGCGACGGCTCCATTCAGACCACACCGAGCCAGCTCGTGCGGTGGGCCGACAACTATCGCACCGGTGCGGTCGGCGGCCCGGCGCTACTCGCCGCGCAGGTCGACGGAGCCGTGAAGACCGACCCGGAAACGGGCGAACGCTACGGTGCCGGAATCCTCGTCGACACCGACGGGACGCTTGAACATGACGGCTCCTGGGCCGGCTTCGGCGCGTATTTCGCCGTCAGCGCCGACCGGTCCCACTCGGTGGCGGTCAGCTGCAACACCGACGGGCAGGACCCGACGGCGATCGCCGGCGAGATAGCAGAGATCTGGGAGTAGGCCCGCTCACCTCAAGGCGCCTCGATCGAGTGTGGCCGGTTGGCCACATGCCAGCGAGGTCAGTCCGGGGCCGGGTAGTGGAATTCGGTTCCCGGCGGCAGCCACTGCCCCTGGGTCTGCCTGTCATAGATGTACCAGGGCGTGCCGCCGGCGAACTGCGACGGCGAGGTCTGGGTCAACACCCAGTGACAGAAGCGTGCCGCCAGCGCGACGGGGATCAGGTTGGCCCGGTTGTCGCGGAAGAACTCCGCCATCGCAAAGCTCGCCGGGTCGGGCTCGCGCAGATCGGCCTGCATGGCCGTATCCACCTCTCCGGGAATGAGTTCGGTCACCGCGATCCGTGGCGCCAGTTCCAACTGCAGGCTGCGGGTCACCGAGCGCAGCGCATGTTTACTCATGCAGTACAGGCCCAGGCTGGGAAACGTCTCCTGGGCGGAGCGGGTGGAGAGATTGAGGATTCGGCCGCCCTCGGGCATCAACCCGGCGACGCCGGCGGCCAGCCGTGCCGGTGCGACCGCCATCAGGCACAGGGCGCCGAGGATGGTTTCACTGCTCTGCTCCGTCAGCGCACCCACCGGCGTGACCGCCCCGGCACCGTTGACCAGGGCGGCGACCGGCCGGCCGTCGACGACGCGATGGAGGCGTTCGAGCCCCCGGGCGATTCCCTCCGCACTGCTCAGATCGGCACTGATCCGGGTGGCCGGTGAATCATCGTCGCCCGCGGTGTCGGCCCGTCGCGCCAGCCCCACCACCTCGCGCCCCGAATCCACCAGCAGCGCCGCCAGTTCACGGCCGATACCGCTACTGGCGCCGGTCACCACCACAATCCCGGGGGGAAGCATCTCGGACATGGACGTCACTGGATCACATCCCCGGACACGGTGACGGTGTCTTCGTCAACGCCGCCGGGACAGGCCGGGCCGCGCTCGACCTACCCGGCGTGGACCGTCATCGCCTCGCCCGAGCGCGCGTGTCGCGGCGGCCGACCGTGTCATCGCCCGTCGCCGGGATCGGAAGTCGTCGTCTGCGCGCCAGTCCGGATCGGCGCTTATCTCGCTGAATCCTCGGGAAAGATGATGGGGGACCATGGTGGCACCCGGCTCTAGCGTCACCGGAAAGGTGGGAGGGCTTCGATGAGCGACGACGCCGCCCCGGTCGAGGACCGCTACGAGGGCTTTCCCGCCGGGTTCTTCACCCGGGCCGACCAGGGTGACGACCGCCGGTTCTACGGCCAGGCGCGCCTGGTGCAGCACATCGACGACGGCGCCATCGCCGCCGTGCGCGACCTCTACGACGAACTCGGCCTGTACGGCGAGGTGCTCGACCTGTGCAGTTCGTGGGTGTCTCATCTGGCCCGGACCCCGCAGCGGCTGGTGGTGCTCGGCATGAACGCCGTTGAGCTCGAACAGAATCCGCAGGCCGCCGAACGAGTGGTCCACGATCTCAACCGCGACCCGACGCTCCCGTTCGACGACGCCAGCTTCGACGGGGCGATGTGCACGGTGTCGGTCGACTACCTGATCCGGCCGCTGGAGGTGTTCGACGAGGTGGCCCGGGTCCTGCGGCCCGGCGCGCCGTTCGTGTGCACGTTCTCCAACCGGTGCTTTCCGACCAAGGCGATCCGGGGCTGGCTGGCCACCGACGACGAGTTCCACCTACGTCTCGTGGCCGAGTACTTCCGCCGCTCGACGGGCTGGGACGAGGCCCACATCGAACAGCGCCCGACGCCGGGCGACCCGCTCTTTGCCGTGTGGGCCCACCGCTCCCGGCCGCTGTCGCGGTGAGGCGGGCCGGCCCAGCGGGTGCACCTGAGCTGCTGCGTTGGGTGAGGCATGGCACCAGCGCACGTCGAGATCCGCAGGATCAAGAGAAGGGTGAAAACCGCCACGTGCTGCTCGTCTCTCTGCTGTTGTTGTTGAGTGGCATCGGTAAGCCGCCGGGTCGCCATGCACGCACGCGCGTCACGAAGGGGAACCAGTTATGGCCGCCGATGACATTGAATCGGGTCTTACCGCAAGGGCCTGGCGCGATCCCGAATTCGCCAGTCTGCTGACCCGCGAACCCGCGGCGGCGCTGGCCATGATCGGCGTCGAATTACCCAAAGGCGTACGCGTCGAGGTCAGAATCCAAGACCCGAACACCCTGTACTACCTCATCCCGCCCGCGGTCGATCCGGCGTGCGCGCCGGAGCTGGATGTGGTCAATCAGATGGACCTGTGGCGAAGTGGAGACATCTTCTGCTGGGTGATCCCCGAATCGCTCAAGTTCGCCCTCCTCGACATGCGTTTGCAGTACCGCCGCTGGCAGTCCCAGCACAACGGGAATGAATGAGATGGGCGACGACGCATCGACGTTCGATATCGCCACCGATCACTACCGGGTGCTCTCCACCGACCCGGCGGCCCGCGCGGCGATGATCGCCGACCCGAAACAGGGTCTTCGTGACCACTTCGGATACGTCGCCGACGGCGACTACAACATCGAGGTCATCGACGAGGACCCGAATGTCATCACCATTCTGCTGCCGGCACGGCCGCCGCGCCTCGAGGATCTCGATGCTCGCCTCGATGAAATCAGCGGCCGCGCCTACGACATCCTGTTTGGCAAGACTGGGCTGGGCGGGTATCTCATTCCGTCCGCCGAGCTGACGTGGGTCCTCCGCGATATGCGCGCCCGGTGGTGATTCCCTGACGTGAATGCTCTCCGGCCCCTACCCGCCCTCCGGTTTTCGCACGAACAGCTCCGCCGGCCGCCCGCGGCCGTCGCCGGCGTCGAACATCCCGGTGGGATCGAGGTGTTCCCGCATGCGGCGCCGAAAGGTATCGAGCATCTCGGGCCCCACGGGCGTGCCGCCCACCGCCGCGTGCAGGAATCTCAGCTGCCGCAGGGTGAACGTCTCTCCCAGTAGACGGTCCGGGTCGGGCGTGTCGCTGTAGCGACCACGAAGATCGCCCAACGCCAACTCGATCATCTCGGCGTGGTCGTAGATCAGTTCGCCGGGATCCTCGGCCGGGACCAGCGCGGTGCGATCCGGGAAACGCCCGGCGAGGCGCTCGACCGGAATGACGCAGATATGGGCCACCGACAGCACCCATCCGCGGCTGTCGCGGTGTGGTCCGTCGAACACCCGCAGCTGCCGGGGTTCGAGGCCGTCGACACCGGCCTTCTCGTGCAGGGCCCGTTGCACTGCGTCGGCGAGCGTCTCACCGGGATGCAGGAAGGTGCCGGGAAGCGCCCACCCGCCGTCGGGCCGCTTGACCTCCAGGACCTCCAGGCCCCGGTTCTTGTCATAGGTCAGCGCTACGGTGTCGACAGCCACGCTGGGACGCGGATAGTCGCCCAGTGTCTTGCCGCCGCTGTCGCGATACTCGGCCTTCGTCACGAGCGCACCCTACCTTGAGTTAGTAGCAGATATGAGTTATATTAGAAATCAACAACAAAGGGGGGATCGGAATGGGTGCAGTTCATGATCGCGTGGAGGGTGTCCTGCTGGGGACCGCGGCAGGTGACGCGCTCGGGGCGCCGTACGAGTTCAAGCCGCCGGTGGATCCACGCGACAGCGTGGAGATGAAACGCAGCGCAATCTGGAAAGCGGGGGAGTGGACCGACGACACCGCGATGGCGATCGCCATCGCCGAGGTCGCCGCCCGGGGAGCCGATCTGCGCGACGAGGACGCCCAGGACGAGATCGTCCGGCGCTGGCATCACTGGGCGCAGAGCTCACCGGATGTCGGCATCCAGACCCGCGCGGTGCTGTCCCGGGCCGGTCGCGGCGGGACGATCACCGCGGCCCGCGCACGCGCCGAATCCGAAGCGCTGCATCGCGAGACCGGACGCAGCGCGGGCAACGGCTCGCTCATGCGCACCGCGCCGGTGGCCTTGGCCTACCTCGACGACGAGCAGGCCATGGTGGAGGCGGCGCTCTCCCTGAGCGCGCTGACCCACTACGACCCGCAGGCCGGCGAGGCGTGCGTGCTCTGGTGCAGTGCCATCCGGCACGCCGTGCTGACCGGCGACATCGACGTCCGGGTCGGACTGGGCCACCTGGCACCGGAACGCCGCAGCGTGTGGGAGGACCATCTCGCCCACGCCGAAGCCCGCACTCCGGCGGACTTCGAGAACAACGGCTTCGTCGTCGCGGCCCTGCAGGGGGCATGGTCGGCGATCCACAACACCGCCGAATCCGCGGACGACGCCGCCCGCGGCACCTTCCGCGCCGACCGCCTGCGCCTGGGCCTGGAGGCCGCGGTACGCGGCGGCTGGGACGCCGACACCGTGGCGGCGATCGCCGGCGGCCTGCTGGGTGGCGCCTACGGGGCATCGGCGGTGCCGCTGCAATGGCGCGCCCTGCTCAACGGCTGGCCGCAAGCCACCGGGCGGACCCTGGTGGAATTGGCATCGGCCATCGCGCGCCACGGCGCCCCGGATGATTTCGACTACAGCTACGCCGGGTCATCGGTGAGCACCGCGGTCCGCCACCCCTATGACCCGCAGGTGGTACTCGGCGGGGTGGGGGTGTTGGGCACGCTTCCCGAGGACGTCGATGCGGTGGTGTCGATGTGCCGGCTGGGTGATGGGGACATCCGGACCGATATGCCGCACATCGAGGTCCGGCTGATCGACCGGTCCGAACCGGAGGAGAACCCGCATCTGGATTTCGTTCTGCTGCAGGCGGTTCAGGCGGTCGAGCGGCTGCGGGCGCAGGGCCGGACGGTCCTGCTGCACTGCGTCGGCGCCCACAGCCGCACACCCACCGTGGCGGCCCTGTACGGGTTGCGGCGCAACGGGGTCGGCGCCGAGCAGGCGCTGCACGACGTCCTGGAGGTGCTGCCCGGCGCCGATCCCAACCCGGCGTTCCGCGCGGCCCTCCGGCGCGCCGAGCAGTCGCCGGCCGGGGCATCGCTGTGACGGCGGCACGCGCACCGGAACTCCACGACGTCGTCTGGAGTGGGGTGCTCGATCCCAGCCAGTACAGCGATGCCGTGCTGGCTGCCCGCCACCGGCTGGCCGACGCGGCCAAGGACGGCGACTGGCCGGTGGTGTTCGGGCTGCTTGACGATCCCGACGCGCTGGTCCATGCCAACGACTGGCGGCCCGGCGGGACGGCCTGGTTCACCCCGCTGCACCAGGCCGCCTGGCATGGCGCGCCGGTCGGTGTGGCCTCGGAGCTGATCGCGCGGGGAGCCCTCCGCTCATTGACCGACTCGCGCGGGCGCACCGCCGTGGGTGTCCGAACCGACCGGAACTCCACGGAGTTCGCCGCGAAGGGTGCCGCCGCCGATAGTCATCTCGGGCTGCGCGGGGTTCTCTCGCCGCCGCGGTCCCCGCTGTCGGCCGGCCGCATCCGCGCCCTGGACACCCATCTCGCGGCGGTGATCGAAGGGCGGATCCGCGGAGTGCTCTACGAGGGCAGGGATCCGCGGGAGGTACTGCGCTATCCGCCGGTGGCGATCCTGCACGAGGTGCCCGATCGGCGACTGTGGTTCCCCGTGCCCGGCATGTACGGCGGATTCGGCATCCAGCTGCGCGACGGCTACCTCGAAGTCAACAGTTGGTGTCGGGTGGTCGGCGGGTCAGGTCAGCGCCATGTGATCACCGAACAGGGCTCGACGCTCGTCGACGAGGGGTTCGTCTGACCGGTGCGGCAGGGCTCGCCAGGCCCGGTCAGGGATTGAATCGCTTGATGTGGGCGGGGATTCGCCCCATCAGTCCGTCGGGGAGTGACATCTCCAGGTTCACGTCATCGAGCTGAAGCCTGCCGCCGGCGCTGTAGGG
Organism: Actinomycetota bacterium; assembly: GCA_005787665.1. The sequence continues at coordinate 3,504 of SYAB01000290.1, read as the reverse complement.
AAGCAGATCCTGCGCCTCGGCGATGCGGGCACACATCGTCGGGATGAACTGCTGATAGCCGATCAGCGGGCACAGCGCGAACGCACCGGTGTCCTGGACGAACGCCAGCACGTCGCGCTCGACGGGAGTCTGCAGGCACGCTTCGGCCTCGGCGAGGAAGGCGTCGTGATAGTCCATCAAGCGGTCGGCGACCTCGACGATGGCGTCGGCATCAGCGCTGCTGTCGGTGCCGGCATCGCCGAAGGCCCCCTTGAAGGCGGGGCTGAGCATGAACTGTTCGACCTGGGCGACGAGGTCGGCGACGTCGTTCATCGAGCGGTGGGCGATCTGGGAGTAGGCCTGGCCACTGATTTGGGGAAGCCCCCCACGGGGCTGATAGCCCGAGGCCACGGCGCGCAGCCGCAACTGAACGGCGTTGCGCCGCTGCACCAGGACGGAGGTGAAGACCGCCCACGGCCACGCGACCGGCTTGTCGGCGATGAGGCGATCCAGTTCGTCGCTCGTGGTGGCGACCTTGGCGACCTGGTCGGCGTCCTCGTGCGGGGGCAGCAGACGGTGTGGGGTCGGGTCGATGGGACGGGCCATCGCCTCGACCGGTGCGCGGAAGTCCGCGGGCCAGGGCCACGGCTCGAGTGTCCGGTTCAGCGCGGCGGTGTCGGTGTAGACCTTCGCGCCGACCACTCCCAGCACGGCGACGGCGACCAGCCCCAGCAGCCAGGACTGCCCGCCGAAGGCTGCCAGCAGCAGAACGGCCGCGATCGCCAATGCACGCTTCTGGCCGCGCGACAGCGCCGCCGTGATACCTGTCATCGAACCCCCTCGGTCGCCCCAGGGAGAAAGGCTATCCGTGGTGTCCGACAGGCCGATCGGCCTTGGCGTACCGGTCGCGCTACGCCGCCACCAGCGACGTGGTCCGCCGGCTCGCGGCGGGCGAGGAGCCTGTCCGCTCGCTTCGAACCATGGTCGCCATACCCCACAGCTGCCCCAGCGCGATGACCTGTGCCAAACCGTCGTGGTCGCCGGTGGTGTAGGTGGGATCGAGCGGATTGATCGCGTTGTCCATGGCGATCAGACCCTGGTTCGAGGCCTTCGTGAGCCAGGTTGTCTTCAGCATGGCCGTGAGCAAACCCTCGCGCGCCTCGTTGTAGTTCAAGAAGCCGTGTGTCGGGAGCAGGCCGCCGCCCGTGGCGTCGAGAATCTCATCGCTGACCGACGCGGTGAAGATGTAGTTGCCGTTTCCGTCCGGCGCCCCACCGAAGGTGCGCAGGTGGGCGTTGGCATCCCAGAACGGGGCGTCCCGGTATGCCGGACCGAGCCCGCCGACGAGCCCGAGCAGACCGTTCTGGAACAGGCCGAACGGCAACGGGGGGAGGATGCCCAGTCCGAGCGATCCGCCCCTGGGGAGCTGCTTGTAGTCGACGTCTCCGACGATGCCCGAGTAGCCGACGCTGCTGCAGCACGAGGGGCCGAAGCCCGACACCCGCAAGGCGAAGTCAAGTTTCAGCTGCGCGAGGTACTGGTTCCTCGCCCTCACGACGAAGACCGTGTTGATGGGCTCCTGCATGATCTTGCCCTCGTCGGGCTTGCCGATGCCGCAGTTGGAGACGGTGCTGCCCGGACCGCAGTAGCGCAGGCCGACCCAGTCGGCCACCTGGCCCTCTTTGTTGATCATCCACTGGCCCAGTTCGCCGTAGGCGGTGTCCACGGTGGCGACGGGATCCGGCGGGGTCGGCGAGAAGATCTCCGCGGACTCCTCAGCGGCGGCGACGGTCAGGTCAGCCGCCGGCTCGTCCAGGGTCACCGTGGTTGCGGCCAGTGGCGGCAGTGCGGAGGCGGGCGGGGTCTCCACCGGCGTCGCCTTGACCGGCGGCACCGACTCGTCGATCACCGAGGGTTTGTCGGGGGCCAGAGCGACGGGGGTCAGATCCCGTACCGCCGATCCGGTGCGTCCCCGGGCCGGAGCCGTCACTTCCGACCTGGCGACGGCGCCGCGGGTCGCGCGCCGCGACGTCGGCGCGGAGTTCGACGGAGCCGATTCCGCTGACGCCGACACCCGCGGCGAGGAATCCGCGCGATCGGTGTCTGCGCCTGCGACCGCCGTCCCCTGCAGGATCGCCACGCCGACGCCGAGTGCGGTGGCGATCCCGCCGACCCGACCGATGAACTGCGCTGCGCTCATGGAATCCTGCCTTTCTGGCGGTGAACTGTCGCAGTGTGAAACACACCGAATGGCCGGATGCTACAACTCCCAACGGGCGTCGCAGTCAGTTTTCGGTCAACGAGGGACGTGGTGACGCGCCTAGGAAACCGTGACCGTCACGCAACCATCGGATGAACGCTTCGCACCCACAGCGAGCCCTGCCGTCCCGCCCGCTCAAGATGGGGAGTCGACTCAAACTCGGGAGGACAGGACTTATGAGGGCCACGGTCACAACGGGAGTCGCTCTGGTGTCGCTGTGCGCCCTGGTGGCCGCACAGGGCTGCAGCAAGAGCGGTCCGGCGAGCGACCCGGGCGCCACCACATCGGGCGCGCCGTCGAGCGCGGCGGCGCTGCCCACACTGGCGGCGCAGTCCCAGAGCCCCGGGCCGCGGATCACGTGCAGATCGGCCAGGACGGAAAACCGTTGGGCTGCCTGCTGATCAACGATGTCAACCTTCAGCCGAACGGTCCAGCGGGGCCCCCGGAGTGCAGCGGCACCATCGGGGACACATCGTTCAAGTCGGCTTTCCCCGACGCCCCGTTCGCACTCGACGACATCCTGCCGCCCGAGGCCCGCACCTGCCCGCCGGCGGGCACCGACACCTCACTGGCCCGCTTCGCCCAGGTGCCCGCCGACAACGGCGTCGCCGCCAACTCCCCGGGTGCCCAGCCTGGCGGCTGCACCCGCGATCTGGTGCACCGCTTCTATCAGGAGCAGTACCAACTCAACGACGGCGCCATGAACCGCTACGCGGTCGGCAGCGACGCGGCCGGTCTGGTGATGGGCTACTACGACACCAAGAAGCTCAACACCTACAAGTTCCTCACCGGTCCGGGGGCGCCGACCTTCGCCGTCGCCGACAAGTTCTTCGGCGGCGCTTTCGGCGGGTCCTTCGCCAACGGTCAATGGCTGATCAGTTCGACCCTGCCGCAGTGGCCGGACGCCCCGGATTCGGTGCGTTCGGTGCTCGACGAGAACGGGATGCCCAAGAGCGCCGAAAAGGTCAGCGACAAGCATCCTTTCGGCAATTACAACTACTACGTCTCGCCGACCCCCGACGGGCTCAAGGACGGCCAGATGACCCAGGCCTGCGGCACGCCGCGCACGACGGCCAATGCGCTGTGCGGCGACTGGGTGGTCAACACCAGCTTCTCGGTGCAGTGGCCCTATCCGCCCGGGGCGGTCAAGGAGCGTCTGGTGCCGCTGTTGACAAACGCCACCATCGGTGACCGGCTCAACGACGCGGGCGTGGACTGGGCGTGGTATTCCGGTGGCTGGTCCAACGCCAACGGTCTGCGCGACC
>SYAB01000289.1 GCA_005787665.1 Actinomycetota bacterium | reverse complement strand
TGACCGAAATCGGATAGTAGGTGCCACCTTTGACGGTGGCGTCGTTGGCAACGATCATGCAGAGCCGACCGGAGACGCGTCCGATCCCGGCGATGATTCCGGCGGCCGGGCAATCGTCGTCATACATTCCGTCGGCGGCCAACGGGGCGATCTCCAGCAGCGGGCTACCCGGGTCGAGGAGCCCGTCCACCCGCTCCCGCGGGAGCAGTTTGCCGCGAGCGACGTGACGCTCCCGGGCACGGTCCGGCCCGCCGAGTGCCGCCGCGGCCAGTTTCCGGCGGAGCTCGGCGACCAGCGCCAGGTGCGCCGCGCGGTTGGCCGCCGGGGATGTCATCACAAGAGCCTTCGGTTAATCATCACTAACTGTTAGGATGTTAATGGAGATTAACCATGACGACAACCAGGGGACGCGACAGGTCCAGGTCCGACCGACGGACCCAACTGCTCACAGCGGCCGAGAGGCTCATCGCCGAGCGCGGCTTTCTTGCGGTCCGCCTCGAGGACATCGGAGCGGCCGCGGGCGTCAGCGGCCCGGCCATCTACCGGCATTTCGCCGGCAAGGAGGCGTTGCTGGTCGAGTTGCTGGTCGGGGTGAGCACTCGGTTGATGACGGGCGGCGAGTCGGTGGTGGCCTCGGCGCCGGACCCGGCCGCCGCACTGGGGGCGCTGATCGACTTCCACCTGGACTTCGCCCTCGGGGAGCCCGACCTGATCCGGATCCAGGACCGCGATCTGGCGAATCTGCCCGCCTCCGCGCAACGCCAGGTGCGCCGGGCGCAACGGCGCTACGTGGAGACCTGGGTGGGGGTGCTGACCGACGTGCACCCCGGACTGGCGGATGACCGTGCCCGGGTGATGGCGCATGCGTCCTTCGGTCTGCTCAACTCCACGCCGCACAGCGTCAGGTCGGCCCCGGTCCAGTCCCGGGAGGTGCTGCGCGCGATGACGGTCGCGGCGCTGTCGGTGCAGACCCCCGGGCAGCCGGTAGCCTGCTTGGGGTGAGGCGGGCATGAGCGATCCACGCCGACCGGAATGGTCGGATCCGACGCAGACGGGCAGCGGCTATCCGCCCAACACCGACCCCGCCTACTCCGGCCAGTACTGGGGACCCCCGTACTACGGAACCGGCTACGGCGCCCCGATGACTCAGCCGACCGAGCAACTGCCGCCGTACTGGCAGGGGTATCCGCCGCCGCCCCCACCCCCGGAGCCGCCGAAATCGCCGCGCTGGCTGTGGATCGCCGCGGCGGCCGCCGTCCTGCTGGTGGCCGGTCTGGTGCTGGCGTTGGTCGTCGTCAGTTCCTCGTCGCGGGAGTCCACGGTGGTGGCCCCGCTGCCGCAGTCGAGCACGACGACAGCCCCGCCCCGGCCGACGACGACCCGCGTCCCCACACCGACCGCGACGCGCGCGCCGATGCCGTTCCCGACGACCGAGCCGGTGCCGGACACCGAGGTCCCGCTACAGCCGGAGACCCCGTCGCCGAGCGGCTCCGAGTCGGTCCGCTACACCGTCTCCGGTGAGGGCCGGGCGATCAACATCACCTACGTCGACACCGGCGGCATCATGCAGACCGAGTTCAACGTGGCGCTGCCGTGGAGCAAAGAGGTCAGCCTCTCGGCCCCGGCCAGGAATTCGGCCAGCGTCGCCGTGGTCAACGTGGGGCGCGACGTCACCTGCGCCGTATCGGTCAACGGCGCCCAGGTGCGTCAGCGGACCGGCCGCGGCCTGACCATCTGCACCGGCGCGGCTTAGGGGCCGGAGCGGTCGGGGACCCGGACCGCCAGCATCCCGGCCAGCCCGACCGCCAGGACCAGGAGCACGCCGGCCAGGCCGGCGCGGTCGGAGCGGAACAGATCGACGAAGACGAAGAACAGCCACGGCGCCAACGGCGCGGCGGCCCGCCCGGTCATGGTGTAGAGGCCGAAGGCGACGGACTCCTTGCCCTCGCTGGTCATGCGCAGCAGCAGGGTCCGGGCCGCCGACTGGGTCGGCCCGACGAAGAAGGCCAGCCCGAGTCCGCACGCCCAGAACGCCGCCGTGCCCGACAGCGTCAACAGAGCAAGACCCACCACGATCAGGGCGCTCAGCGAGGACACGATCACCGGCTTGGCGCCGAGGAGATCATCGAGGCGGCCGCCCAGGATCGCGCCCAGCGCGGCCACCGTCGAGGCGATCACCCCGAAGATCAGCACGTCGGCGGCCGACAGTCCGTAGACACTGACCCCCAACACGGCGCCGAAGGCGAAGATCCCGGCCAGTCCGTCCCGGAACACCGCGCTGACCACCAGGTAGTAGACGAAGTTGCGGTCGCGTCGCCATTCCGAGCGCAGGTCGGAGAACAGCCGCCGATAGGCGCCGGCGACGCCGGGAACCGCGGCCGGGACCGGGGCGTCACCGAGGGTGTGCGCGGTCGACAACAGCGGCAGGGCCAGCACCGCGAACCAGCAGGCCGCCATCACCATCGCCAGCCGGACGTTCCAGCCGTCCTGCACCGGCACTTCCAGCAGCCCGCGGGTGGGACCCTCGCCCATGATGAAGCCGGTGTAGATGATCATCAGCAGCGCGACGCTGCCGGTGTAGCCGGCGGCCCAGCCGAGTCCGGAGATCCGCCCAGCGGTCCCGGGCGTGGACAGCTGGCGCAGCATCGCGTTGTAGGGAACGCTGGCCAGGTCGCCGCACGCGGCGGTCAGTGCGAGGAGCGCGAGACCGGGCGCGAGATAGCGCGGGTCGGCACGGATCGTCACCATCGCGGCGGTGAAGGCCACCGCCAGCGCGCTCAGCACCGTCAGGGCGATCCGGCGGCGACGCGGGTCGGACGCCACCACACCGGTCAGCGGAGCGAGCAGGGCCACCGCCAGCCCGGAGATGGTCAGGGTCCGGCCGAGCCAGCTGGCCGGGGACGTGTCACCGGGCAGTCCGGCGCCCACCGTCCCGGTGAGGTACACCGAGAAGACGAAGGTCGCCACGATGGCGTTGAGTCCGGTCGACCCGCAGTCCCAGAGGGCCCATGCGGCGACTTTCGAGCGCGGCACCCCCGAGCCGGCACTGCCCATGCGGCCAACCCTATCCAGGCCCCTACGATGACCGGATGCCAGTACCCGCCCCCTCCCCGGATGCCCGGGCCGTCGTCACCGGTGCCTCGCAGGGTATCGGCGAAGCCCTGGCCACCGAGCTTGCCGCCCGCGGCCACCACCTGATCGTCACGGCCCGCCGGGCCGAGGTGCTGAACACCCTCGCCGAGCGGCTCCGGCAGCGTCACGGCGTGACCGTCGAGGTCCGGGCGGTCGACCTGGCCGATCCGGATCAGCGCGCCGGACTCGCCGAGGAACTGGCCCAGCGCAACGTCTCGATCCTGTGCGCCAACGCCGGGACCGCCACTTTCGGCCCAGTGGCCCAGCTGGACCCGGCCGCCGAGAAGGCCCAGGTTCAGCTGAACGTGCTCGGCGTGCACGATCTGGTGCTCGCGGTGCTGCCGGGCATGCTCGCCCGCAAGGAAGGCGGAATCCTGATCTCGGGGTCGGCGGCGGGCAACTCCCCGATCCCCAACAACGCCACCTACGCCGCGACCAAGGCGTTCGCCAACACCTTCAGCGAGTCGCTGCGCGGTGAACTGCTCAAGACCGGCGTGCACGTCACCCTGCTGGCACCGGGTCCGGTGCGCACCGAGATCCCCGACCCCGCCGACGCCTCCCTGGTGGACCGGCTCATCCCGGACTTCCTGTGGATCTCCGTGGAGCACACCGCGCAGTTGTCGCTGGACGGGTTGGCCCGCAACAAGATGCGGGTCGTCCCCGGGGTGACGTCGAAAGCGATGTCGGTCGCCAGCGGCTACGCGCCGCGGGCGATCGTGACCCCGATCGTCGGCGCGGTGTACAAGAAACTCGGCGGGGGTTAGTTCTCGGTTAGTTCGCCGCGAACAGGTTCTTCGCCGTCGGGGAGGTCGGCACGTCCTGCGGATCGGGGTAGGTTCCCAGAACCCGGTCGGCGAGCCCTGGCGTGGTGACGGCGTACCAGTAGTGCTCGTTCTTGAAGTGGTGCAGTCGGTGGTTGCGGTAGATCGTCCGGTAGAACCAGGTCTTGGGCTTGTAGTCGGTGTGCACCAGGTAATGGCTCCACTCGTAGACCAGACCGATGCCGGACACCACGACCAGCAACGTCAGCCCCAGGCCGGTGCGGGGAATGATGACGAACGCGGTCAGCAACGCCGCGCCGAAGGCGCCGGCCAGCGATTCCAGCGGGATGAAGATCAGTCTGACGATCCTCGGGTCGGCGTGATGCTGGCGGTGCTTGCGGCCGAGTAGCGGGTCGATCATCACACCGGCGATGCGACGCGGCCGCCAGTGCAGGATGAACACGTGAATCATCCACTCCACGAACGGAAATGCGGCCAGCACCACAAACGGTAGCGCGGCGTCGCTCCACCGCCAGTCACCGACGATCAGCCGGGCGGTGACCGAGGCGACGAAGGCGATCGCGAGCAGCCAGGGGGTCGGGTGACGCCAGAACTCGCGGGCCGCGTCGGTCAGCGTCATCCCGCGGCGGGTGGTTCGGGTCTGGGTCATCGCGTCTCCTCCATGGCGCTCAACGCCGCGATCAGCGTGTGGGTGGCGGGTTCGAGCAGGTGGCGGGCGGCGGCCTCGGCCGCCCCCGGATCGGCGGCGGCGATCGCACCGGCCAGGGTGCGGTAGGCCGCGCTGTGTCCCACCTCGGCGGCCATCATGATGGCCAGGGCGGGCAGAGCAGGCTCGTAGGCGGCCCGCAAGGTGTTGAACATCAGCCGGAAGACGATCGAATCGGCCCCGTCGACGATGTGGTCCCAGAACGCCAGCGCGTGGCGCTGCTGCCCGACCGGGTCGTCGTCGGCCTCCAGGTCGGCGATCGCGGACTCGAGGCGCGCAGCGAGGTCGGACGAACGTCGGCGGGCCGCGAGTTCGGCGACCTTGGGCCCGTTGTGCAGACGAGCCTCCAAGATGCTGCGGACGACGGCGGTGTCGAGTTCACCGTCGCGCAACAGCAGTCGGGGCAACAGATCGAGCCCGGCGTGACGGCGGAAATCCCGCACGGTGGTGGCGTCGCCCTGGCGCACCTCGACGAGACCGGCCGCCGCGACCCGCTTCATCGCTTCGCGGACGGCGGGCCGGGAGACCCCCAGCACCTCGGCCAGCCGCCGTTCGCTGGGGAGCGACTCGCCGGGCTGCATCTGGCCGCTGAGCACCTCGGCGAGGATCTGCTCGAAGACGTCCTCGGGGACGGAGCGCCGGTTCACCGGCTGCAGGGCCATGTCGACAGCGTGACACCTGCATGGTCAAAGGTCAAGTGGTAAGACCAGTGACCTAGCGTCGACGGCGACCGGTCCCGAAGATGCTGCGGGTGACCTCGCGTCCGATCACCGTTCCGGCGGAGCGCAGTGCGCTCTTGAAGGCCGGGTTGTCCATCATCTTCTCCAGCATGCTCGGTTCGGCGCGCTCCACCGGCTCGGGCATGGGCGGAAGTTCGAACCCGGTCGGGATCGGCGGCAGGTCGACCGGCTCCGCACCGGGAGATGCCGGCGGCGGCGCCATCCGGGCAGCCAGCATCTCGTAGGCCGACTCGCGGTCCACCGTCGGCCCGTATTTCAGGAACAGCGGGCTGGCCTGCGCGGCGGCCTTGATGTAGTCCGGGCCGATGGTGTCCATCAACGACCGCGGCGAACGCAACCGGGTCCAGGCAACGGGGGTCGGGGCGCCCCGTTCGGAGAGCACCGTGACGATGGCCTCGCCGATGCCCAGCGCGGTCAGATCCGCGGCGAGGTCGTAGAACTCGGTCTTGGGGTAGGTGCGCACCGTCTTCGACAGCGCCTGCTGGTCCTCCGGGGTGAAGGCGCGCAGCGCATGTTGGATGCGCGCGCCGAGTTGGGACAGCACCGCATTGGGTACATCGGTGGGCAACTGCGTGCAGAAGAACACGCCGACACCCTTGGACCGGATCAGTTTGACGGTCTGCTCGACCTGTTCCATGAACGCCTTGGAGGCGTCTTTGAACAACAGGTGCGCCTCGTC
>SYAB01000288.1 GCA_005787665.1 Actinomycetota bacterium | reverse complement strand
GGGGTGTCGAGCAGGTTGATGATGCAGTCCTGCCCGTCGGGGGAGTGGTAGGGGAACTGCAGGGCGGTGGAGGTGATCGAGATGCCGCGGGCTTTCTCCATCTCCATCCAGTCCGACACGGTGGCCCGCCGACCGGCCTTACCGTGGATCGCGCCCGCCTCGTTGATCGCCCGCGCGTGCAGGGCCAGGGCTTCGGTCAGCGTCGATTTTCCGGCGTCGGGGTGGCTGATCACCGCGAAGGTCCGCCGCCGGCGGGCCTCCTGGGTCAGACGTTGTGCCGCCGAACCGCCCGGGGGCCGGCGCACTTCCAGATCAGGATCCATCGAGGACGATGCTATGCGAGCCTGTCTGGCCGGCGCGAAGCCACAGATTGGGAATCGTTTCCATTAGGCTGACGGCGATCGACCCCGACGGGAGGCGGCTGCAGTGACCCGCGTGACGGAACCCAAGCGTGCCTCGACGATGTCGATGACCGTCGTCGTGGCCACCGTGGTCGGCTTCGCGCTGCTGGGCGGCACCATCAAGGCGGCGGTGTACGGCAACAGCGTCCTGTCGACGGCTGCGACGGTGTTCGCCGGGATCTTTGTCCAGGCGCTGCCGTTCCTGGCCCTCGGCGTGCTGTTGAGCGCCCTGATCGCGGCCTTCGTCACTCCCGAACGGCTGTCCCGGTGGCTGCCACGCCGTCCCGGCGCCGCGGTTCTCACCGCGGCGGCCAGTGGGGTCGCGCTGCCCGGTTGTGAGTGCGGGTCGGTACCGCTGGCCCGCCGACTGTTCGGTGACGGCGGTGTCGTGGGTGCGGCCGCACTAACGTTCATGCTTGCTGCGCCCGCGGTCAACCCGGTGGTGGTGGTCTCCACGGTGGTGGCGTTCCCGGGTGAGCCGACGATGGTTTTCGCCCGCGTCGCCGCCTCGCTGACGACCGCGATCATCATGGGTCTGTGCTGGTCGCGGTGGGGCCGACCGGAGTGGATCACCCGCCGGTTGCCCGCCCCGCCCGGCGGTGGGGGCTCGCGCTGGGTGACGTTCACCGAAGCCGCCCGCCACGACTTCATCCAGGCGGCGTCCTATCTCGTGTTGGGTGCGGCCGCGGCCGCGGCGTTGCATGTGCTGGTCCCCGCCTGGGTGTTCGAGCACCTGGCCGGGCAGTTGCTGCTCGGCGTGCTGGTGATGGCGCTACTGGCGGTGCTGCTGGCGCTGTGTTCGGAGGCTGACGCCTTCGTCGCCGCCAGCCTCACCATGGTGCCGCTGGTGCCCAGGCTGGTGTTCCTGGTCGTCGGTCCGGCGATCGACGTCAAACTCTTCGCCATGCAGTCCGGCATGTTCGGTCGGGCCTTCGCCCTGCGTTTCGCCCCGGCGACATTCGTGGTCGCCACAGTGGTGGCATCGGTGATCGGTGTCGTGATGTTCGGGGCGGATGCATGAGCCGGGAATCGGAGAACATGCTTCTGCTGCTCACCGGGGTGAGCGCCGGGATGATCACCGTCACCGGGGTGTTCACCCGGTACGTCAAGCCGTCGTTGCAGCCGTGGCTGCTCGTGACCGCCGGCGTCGTCACCGTGCTGGCGTTGATCGCCATCGTTCGCGATATCCGACGCGGGTCGGTCTCGGACCCCCAGGACGACCATGGCGCCCATGACGACCACGTTCACCGCGGCTCGATCGGGTGGCTGCTCCTCGTGCCGGTCGTCGTGCTGATCTTCGTCACCCCGCCCGCGCTGCTGCCCGGGGCCCTCGTGCCGACGGTCACCGCGGTGTCCACCGAGGTGTTGCGGCGGCCGTTTCCCCCGCTGCCGGCGGGGCGCGCGCCGGAGGTGTCGATCCCCAACATCATGATCCGCGCGGCACAGGACTCCGCCGGCACGCTCAACGACCGGCTGATCACCGTGATCGGCTTCACCCTCCCGGACGGGGACAGGACTGACCTCGGCCGCTTCTCGGTGTCGTGTTGCGCGGCGGACGCCCGACTTGCCCGAGTGCACCTTGACGGTGCACCGGCCGCGGAGGCGGCGAGCTACCCGGAGCACACCTGGCTGCGCGTGGAAGGGACCCTCGTCCCGGCCGACGGAGACGGCGACTCGACGGCCGTTCCCACCCTGAGGCTGGCAACGGTCACCCGGATCGATCCGCCCGACAACGTCTACGCCTGAGGGACGACGAACCCCCAGGGCAACTCGAGGCGGTGGCGGGCCAACAGCGCGGCATCGGACAGGATGGCGCCGATCTCGCCGTCGGCGACGATCCTGCCCGAATCCATCACCACCGCACGCTCGCACAACTGGGCGGCGTACGGCAGGTCGTGGGTCACGATGAGCATCGTGGTGGCCATGCCGCCGAGAGTCTCGGCGAGTTCGCGACGCGCGACCGGGTCGAGATTGGCCGACGGCTCGTCGAGAACGAGAAGCTCCGGCCGGCAGGCCAGCACCGTCGCCAGGGCGGCGCGGCGGCGCTGACCGGCCGACAGGTGTGCTGGGCTGCGGTCGGCCTGGTCGGTCAGCGACACCGCTTTCAGTGCTTCATCGACCCGATGCTGCAGATCGTCGCCCCGCACGCCGAAATTGGCCGGCCCGAAGGCGACATCCTGGGCGACGGTCGGCATGAACAGTTGGTCGTCGGGATCCTGGAACACCAGGCCGACCAACTCCCGGATCCGGCGCAGGTTGGAGCGAACCACCGGAATCCCGTTGATCTGCACGGTTCCCGAGGACGGCGAGAGCACTCCGTTGAGGTGCAACATCAGCGAGGTCTTGCCCGCGCCGTTGGGGC
>SYAB01000033.1 GCA_005787665.1 Actinomycetota bacterium | reverse complement strand
GCACCGCGACCTGACCGTGGTGGCGGCCGGCGGGTCGCCGGTGTCACTGGATGCCCAGATCGCCACCGCGCGCCAGCAGGTGGCCGACGACATGGTCCTGGATGCGGTGACCCCGCCCTCCGCGCCGGACCGCTCCACCCAGGTCGACTTCCTGCCCGCCGAGGAGCCGGCGGTCGGCGAACGCAATGTCACCCAGGTTTTCGTCGACCCCTACACCGGTGCCTACCTGGGTCAGCGCCACGAGCTTGACGGCCTGGTGGGCTGGGCCAATCAGCTGCACCGGCTGTTCGGCAACGACGGCCCGAAAGTGACGCTGCCGTCGGCCGGGCACCTCATCGCCCCGTCGGCCTACCCGGATCCGTCGATCGCCGTCGGCATCGGCAACCTCGTCATCGAGATGACGGCCGTGTGGGTGCTGGTACTGGCGGCCAGCGGCATCTACCTGTGGTGGCCGCGACCCATCGAGCGGGGAAAGCCCCGCTTGGGCATCCGGTGGGGCAAGGGCGGCCGAATCCGCTGGCGCGATCTGCACGCCACCACCGGCATCCTGCTCTCGGTGGTGCTGATCTGCTACATCGCCTCGGGGCTGACCTGGTCACGGTACTGGGGCGAGAACTGGCGTGCGGTGTCCTCGACGGTGACCCCCTCGGCCGAGATCGACGCCCCCTCCACCCCGGCCACGCTCGGCGACCTCGACCGGCTCGGCCGACGGATCCCCTGGTCGGACAAGGACGATCCGGTGTACGCCTCGACGGTGTCCGGCGCGGTGCCCGAACCGCTGGGGTTCAACGATATCCAGCAGATCGCCACCCTGGAGAAGATGGTTCCCGGCTACTCCATCGTGCCGCCGTCCGACGCGGAGGTCGACGGGAAGACGGTCTACGGCAGCTACACCGTCGTCAATCACTGGCCGCAGAAACTCTCCGAGCAGCGGACCCTCTACCTCGACCAGTTCACCGGGCGGACGATCGCCGACGGCACCGCCGACCAGGACGGCGCGCTGGCCAGGATCACCAACTGGTCGGTGAACATGCACATGGGCACCCAGTACGGCCTGCTCACCCGCATCCTGGCCACCCTGGCCTGCCTCGGGTTGCTGACGAGCATCGTCACCGCGGTGCTCATGTGGTGGAAACGCCGCCCCACCGGAAGCGCGGGCCTGCCGGGGCGCAGCAGTGAGGCGGCACGGTCGAACACACCGCGCGGCGCGGTCGTCGCGATCGGCGTCATCGCCACCGGGTTGGCGGTGCTCTACCCGTCCTTCGGCGTCACTCTGCTCGTGGTGCTCATCGCCGAGTCAGTGATCTCGGCGCGCCGGCAACGCCGGAAAGTCGAGTAGGGCGGCCACCCCCGGTGCGGACTAGAATGGACCCATGACATCCGCCACCTGCACCAACCCGACCTGTACCTGTTCGCCGTGCACCTGCACGCCGAGTTGCACCTGCGGGCAGGGTTCGTCCTCCTGCACCAACCCCGACTGCACCTGCACGCAGTGCGCCTGCGGACCGGAGTGCTCCTGCGGCTGAGCCCGGCCTCTCCGGCGCGCCGCTCACGCTGAGCCTCACCCAGCGATGCGCTCGATGAGGACCGCCACGCCCAGACCCGCCGCCCCGCTCACCGCGGCGACGCCGTACCGGCCGTCGCGCCGTTCGAGTTCCTCCAGGCAGCTGCCGACCAGGATCGCCCCTGTCGCGCCGAACGCGTGGCCCATCGCCATGGTGCCGCCGTTCGGGTTCATCCGGTCCGGTCCGGCGTCGAGTTCCCGGCGAAACTTCAGGCACAGCGCGGCGAACGCCTCGGCGAACTCGAAGACGTCGATATCGGCGGGCCGCAGGCCGGCGCGGGCGATCACCTCCTCGACCGCGGTCTGACCCGCGGTCAGCATCAACACCGGGTTCACCGCAGTCGTCGCGGCCGCCAGGATCCGCCCCCGAGGTGCCAGGCCGGCGGCGTCGGCGGACTGCTCGGTGCCGACAAGCAGTAGCGCCGCCGCGTCCGCCATCTGCGGTGAGGTTCCCACCGTGTGCAGATGTTCGATCGCCGCGACGGCCGGATAGGCGCTTAGCGCGATGGCGTCCTGCCCGTCGGCGCCCAGCCCCGCGAACGCCGGCGGCAGCGCGGCCAACGCCTCGACCGTGGTGTCCGGGCGGACGAGTTCGTCGTGATCCAGCCCCTTCGCGACGGCGGTGGGCGCAACCGGGATCACCGAACCGGCGAACACCCCGGCTGACCACGCCGCCGCGGCCTTGTGCTGTGTCTCCGCGCCGTAGCGGTCGAGTTCGTCGCGCCGCATGCCCTCGACGGTCGCATTGAGATCCGCGGCGATCCCCATGTGGACCGACCCCACGGACCGGACCGTGGCCGGGTCGGTCCACAGCGGGCCGCGGTCGGCGAACATCGGGACCCGCGACACCGACTCCACTCCACCCGCGACCGCCAGGCCGAGATCGCCGGACCGCAGTCGGGCGCCCGCCTGGGCGACGGCGTCGATCCCCGAGGCGCAGAACCGGTTCACCATCGCGCCCGGCACCCGGTCCCCCCACCCGGCCAGCAGTGTCGCGGTCCGCGCGATGTTGGCGCCCTGTTCGTCGACCTGCGAGGCGCAACCGATGATGACGTCCTGCACACGCTCCGGGTCCAGCCCGGTCCGCTCGACGAGCGCGTTCTGCAGCCCGATCAGCAGGTCCGTGGCGCTGCGATCGTGCAATGCCCCCTTCGCTGAAGCCTTCGCGCGCGGAGTCCTGACGTAATCGAGGATCAGGGCCTCGGCGGTGGGCGGCACGTTGCCATCCAAACACAGCCCGCCGGCGGCGCCCCGCCGTAATGTGACCGGCGATGCTCACAACCTTCGCCGCCCCGGCTCGCTACGTCCAGGGCAAGGACGCCACCGCCGAACTCGGGCCGGTGCTCCGCCAGGTCGGCCTCACCGCACCGGCGCTGATCCTGGCCAGCGAGCGGATCGGCCGTCAGTTGGCCGACGCGTGGACGGCGACCCTCGGCGGCGCCGGGATCGAGTTCACGGTGCACGCCTTCGGCGGCGAGTGCTCGCAATCGGAGATCGACGCAGGCGTGGCGGCGGCCGCCGCGGCCGGGGCGGGAACGATCATCGCCGTCGGCGGCGGCAAGGCGCTCGACGCCGGCCGGGCCGTCGGCGTCGCCGCCGGGCTCAAGACCGTGATGTGTCCGACGCTGGCCTCCAACGACGCGCCCTGCAGCGCAGTGTCGGTGGTCTACACCGAGACCGGCGAGGTGGACCGCGTGATGCACCACCCGCGCAACCCCGAACTCGTCCTGGTCGACACCACGATCATCGCCAACAGTCCGGCGCGCTACCTGGCGTCGGGGATGGGCGACGCACTGGCCACCTGGTTCGAGGCCCGAACGGTGGCCGAGGCCCGCAAGCCCAACGAACTCGGCGGAGCGCCGAACATGTCGGCGCTGGCGCTGTCCCGGCTCTGCTACGACACGCTGCTCGCCGACGGGCCGGCCGCGCTGGCCGCGGTGGAAGCGCACTCGGTGACCCCGGCACTGGAACGGCTCGTGGAGGCCAACACCCTGTTGTCCGGTCTGGGCTTCGAATCCGGCGGACTGGCCGTGGCCCACTCCGTGCACAACGGCCTGACCATGCTGGGCCCGACCCATGACTTCCTGCACGGCGAGAAGGTCGCCATCGGCCTGCTGGTCCAATTGGTGGTGGAAGGCCGCCCGGATGCGGAGTTCCGTGAGGTGGTCGCGTTCTGCCGCGAGGTGGGCCTGCCGACCAGACTGGCCGATATCGGTCTGGGTGACGCCTCGGCCGATGATCTGCGCGTGGTGGCGGCGCGTACGGTGGCACCCGCGGAGACGGCGCACAACGAACCGTTCGAGGTGACCGCTGAATTGATCGCCGACGGGATTCGCGCCGCCGACGCCCGGGCGTCAGCGATCGGAGCGGACTTAGGATCTCATCGTGAGTGATGACCGCTACGCGACGGCACAGGAACTCGGCTTGATGCAGGGCTTCCCGCCGCAACCGGACAAGCGGGTGGATCGCTCCAACGCGCTGATGGTCGGGCCCTACAACCGCTGGTCCTATCTGCACATGCGGACCATCTACCCGTCGGCCCCGGTCCGGACGAGTTCGCGCCCGCAGGATCTCGACATCGCCATCGACGACGGCATCGCCGACCTCACGATGTCCCGCGCCGACGGCACCCCGGCGCCGTTTGCGGCGTTCCTCCGCGAGACCTACACCGACTCCCTTCTCGTCGTGACGCCGGACCGGTTGGTCTACGAGCACTACTCCAACGGCATGAATGCCGCTCAGCCACACCAGATGATGTCGGTCACCAAGTCCTTCGCCGGACTGTTCGCGTTGATGGCGGTCGCCGACGGTCACCTCGGCGAGGACTGGCCGGTGCTTGACGTCCTCCCCGAACTTGCCGGCGCCTCGGCATTCGCCGGGGCCACGGTCGGCCAGGTCATGGACATGGTGAACTCGATGGCATTCAGCGAGGACTATGCCGACCCGAACTCCGGCATCAGCGCCTACGCGGCCGCGCTGGGCTGGCTGGACTCCCCCACCGGCGAGTCCGTCGGCAGCCTCTACGACTTCCTCGCGACATTGTCGATCGACCCCTCATACGGGCACGGTGAGATCTTCCGGTACCAGACACCCAAGACCGACGTCGTCAACTGGATCACCAATCGGGCCACGGGAAAGTCCTTCCAGGACATGCTTTCCGACGCGCTGTGGTCCAGACTCGGCACCGAGGCCGAGACCTATGTGTTGCTCGACCGGTGCGGCACGCTGGTGGCTGGCGGGGGGCTCAACGCCGCGCCCCGGGATCTCGCCCGATTCGCCATGATGCTGCTCAACGACGGCCGTGCCGCAGATCAGCAGATCCTGTCACCGGCGATCATCGCCACCCTCGAAAACGGCGGCAGTCGGGAGAAATTCGCCCGCGGACCCGAGGCGGTCGGCCCGTGGGCGGGCGGGGATTGGAGCTACCGCGCACAATGGTGGATCCGCCACACCCCCGGCCGCGAAGCGATCACCGCGATCGGCGTCCATGGTCAGTGGGTCTATGTCGACCGCCGTCGCGGCATCGCCATCATCAAGCAGTCCTCACAACCGGTGTCCTCGGACCCCGTGGCCGACCAGTTCATTCTCAACGCCTTCGACGCGATCATCGACCGCTGCGCGCGCCGACGCTAAAGCGTCGCGACGACGGGCCCGAGAATCTGGCAATTCGCCGCCGGTGGCAGACCCACCCATCCCGCGCAGCCGCGGCCACTGGCGGTGTACGCGACGCCGGGCCGGTGGGCGAGGGTGACCAGCGCCGGGTCAGCGCCCTGTCCCTGGCTGCAGGTCGTTGCGGGGTCATCGGCGGCCTGTAGACACGCGACACTGGAGTACGGCGCGGCCAGTGCGGCGCAGCCTGTCGAGATTACCGAGACACTCACCATGCCATTGCCCGCCGCTAGTGGGGTCAGGGCGAACGAGCACGGCGGCGGGGGGAACGGTCCGGCGGCGGCGGTCCCGGTTCCGGCGGCGAAGGCCACGATCGCGGAGACCATCCCCATCACCGGCAGCCGTCGCATAGCGCGATGCTAGTCGGCCACCGGATCGGCGCGCAGGACAACGTCCCGTAATATCTGCGGCGTCCGTTAACCGACCGTGGGGGTGTTCGCCCGATGGATTACAACTGGCTCAGTCCCAAGGCCGAGGCCCGTCCGGCCGGTGAAAAGGGCTGGGGCTCTTTCGCTGTCGAGCCGATCCCGGCCGGAGAGACGGTGGCCGCGTTCGGCGGCTGGGTCATCCCCACCGCAGCGCTGGAGAACCTCAGCCATGACCGGCAGAGCCGATCCATCCAGGTCGACGCCGATCTCTATCTGGTCTCCGGTGAAACCCCGGAGGCCGGCGACATGCTCAATCACTCCTGCGAACCCAACTGCGGCCTGCTCGGTCAGATGCTGCTGGTGGCCATGCGCGACATCGGGCCGGGCGAGGAGTTGTGTTTCGACTACGCGATGTGCGACGCCAGCGACTACGACGAGTTCCGTTGCCTGTGCGCTCAACCGGCCTGCCGCGAGGTGGTCACCGGTTCGGACTGGCGCGACCCGGTCCTTCAGGACAAGTACGCCGGCTGGTTCTCGCCCTACCTGGTCCGCCGGATCGCGGCCCTGCCCACCCGCCGCGGCTGACGGGCCGGCGAGAGTCGGCGCACTAGCAGCACTTCCGGTCGCCGGCCTGCTGGGCGAGGCCGGGGTGCTCGGTCGGGTCGATCGTCTTGACCTGGGCGACGAACGTATCCAGGTCGATCTTTCGGCCGCCCAGCCACGTTCCGAGGACGGTGACCTTCTCGGTGATCTGGTCGACCGGGACCGCGTAGAAATCGGCCGATAGTTCCACCAGGTCGGCGTACTTCCCGACGGCCAGGGACCCGATCTCGTGGTCCCGCTTGAGTTGATAGGCGCCGTTGATCGTGATCGCCCGGAGGGCCTGATCCAGGGACACCGCCTGGTCGGCGCCGTGCACCGTCCCGCTGGCGGTCGTCCGCATCACGGTGTGGGCGACGTTGGCAATCTGGTTGGGCGGGCAGACCGACCCGTCGTTGTGATAGCTGGGATGCACGCCGGCCTCGAAGGCGTCGCGTATCCGTTGCCATTGCGCGCCGTAGGCCGGGTCGAACATCACGCCGTCGAGCAGGTCGCCCCAGTAGATGTACTGGAACGGACTCAGCGAGCAGGTGACACCGAGCGCGGCGGCGCGCTCGAACTGATCGCGTCGTGCCGCGCCGAGGTGCTCGACCCGCCACCGGTGATCCGAGCCGAGCAGGTTGAACTTCGCCAGCGCCCGGGCGTAGGCGTCGAGGACCACGTCGAACCCGACATCACCGTTGCAGTGAAACGCCATCTGGTACCCGGTCGGCACCAGTTCGTCGAGCACCGCGTCGAGTTGGGCCCGGGTGTAGTTCATCTGCGTCTCGCCGCGCGGTCCGAGTTCGATCTCCGCGGTGCGGGTGGTCGGGTTGTCCAGATACTCGAAGGAGATGGCCACATTGCCCAGCCACGGCGAGCCGTCGGCCCACAGCTTGATGCCGATCTTTCGCACCATCTCCGGGTTGGGAAAGACCACGTCCGCCGCGGCGTCGGCCTCGATGGACATGTGGTAAACGTGCAGGCGCAGTGGACAATCCGGTACCGACGCCATCGCCGCGTAGGCCAGGCGCTGGCCGGTGTTGTAGGTGTGTTCCGAGGTGGCGGTGATCCCGTTGCGGGCCATCAGTTGGTAGAACAAGGCACCGGAGTGCAGCGGGTGCGGGATCGCCTTGGGCAACACCGCACCCGCCACCTGCATCAGGGCTCCGGACTCGAACGCGGTTCCGTCGCTCGTTCCGTCGGCCGCGCGACCGAAGCTCCCGCCGACCGGATCCGCCGGGGGCTTGCCGTCCGGCCAGCCCAGCAGGGCGATGGTGGCGCTGTTGAAGTAGATGCCATGCCCTGAGTTGTCGATGACCACGACCGGCCGGGTTGGGAAGATCGGGTCGAGTACCGCGCGGGTGGGCAACGGTGCCTGCTGCAGCAGGCGGTCGATCCCGTTGAAGACCAGCACGTGATCGGCCGGGTTCTCCTTGTCCGCCTGGGCGAAGATGGCCTTCACCGCATCCCAGGTCGAGACGCCGACGTTGGGAGACACCCAATAAGCGGGTTTCTGGGTCGCCATGCCGGAGAGCAGTGGGTGGCTGTGCGGTTCGACGAATCCGGGCATGAGTACCGTGCTGCCCAGATCGGTCACCGCGACACCGGGGGCGGCGGCCTGGACCTCGGACAGCGATCCGATGGCGGTGATCCGTCCCGTGGCCGAGTCGATGGCCAGCGCGCGGGCCCGGGGCAGCGCATCGTCCATCGTGATGATGGTGGAAGCCTTCAGGATCAGATCGGTAGCCATAAGCCTGGTTCTACCCGATGGGGACCCCGACGGTCAGTGATCCCGCGCGATTTCGTCGCACTCAGCGCCCGCCCCGGACCAGCCGGCCGGGCCGCGCCCCGGTGTCGGCGTCGTCGCGGCGCGTCACCACCCCGCTGACGATCGTGGCGGTGTAGCCGGAGGCGCCCTGGACCAGGCGCTGCCCACCGGCGGGCAGGTCGTAGACCATTCGTGGTGCGTGCAAAGTGAGCGCGTCCATGTCGATGACGTTGAGATCGGCCTTCTTGCCGACCTCGATCACGCCGCGGTCGGTGAGGCCGAAGAGCGCGGCGGTGTCGTGGGATTGCTTGCGGATCACGTACTCCAGCGGCAACCCCGCACCGCGGTGGCGGTCGCGGGCCCAGTGCGTGAGCAGAAAGGTCGGGTAGGACGCATCGCAGATCATGCTGCAGTGCGCGCCGCCGTCGGAGAGCCCGAGCACCCCGGCCGGGTGCGTCATCATCTCCCGGATGGCGTCGTGGTTGCGGTCGGCGTAGTTGAACAGCGGCAGCATCAGCATCGCGGCGGCGTCGGATTCCAGCATCAGGTCGTACATCGTCGTCAACGGGTGCTCGCCGCGCTCCCGGGCGATGGCGGCCACCGTCCGTTCGTCGGTGGGTTCGTAGTCCGGCGGTTCGCCGAGCACGAACAATCGGTCGATGGCGTACTGCGCGAAGGCGAACATGCCGTCGAAGAGCACGGTGGGATCGATCGGCAGGTCCTGCTCGGCCAGGATGGCGGCCCGGACGGCGGGATCGGCCAGCCGGGCGGCGAGTTCCTCGCGGCTGCACTGGGACCTCAGTCGCCGATACGTCGGCCGGTGGGTGAAGGCGTGGTGGCCGGGGAACCCGAGCAGCATGCCGAACGGGCGGGCCGCAACCTGCGGATAGAGCCGACTGCCCGCCTCGTGGGCGGCCGCCGAGAGGTCGAGCTGTTCGCGCCACAGGTTCGGGTCTGCGTCGACCTGGATCAGCGCGAAACTCAACGCGCAGTCGACTTCCTCACCGAGGCGCCGCATCCACTCGAGTTCGGTGCGGGGCGCCACGATGTCCTCCCCCGCGGCGCCCTGCGGGGCGAGTTCGAACACCGCGCCGCCGCCGGCCGCGACCGCCCGCCCGAGCGCGAAGAGTTCGTCCTCGGCGGCGAAGGTGCCCGGCACCGGCTCGCCGTCCATCGCCCGGTGGGCCAGCGTCCGCGAGGAGGAGAAGCCCAGGCCGCCGGCCTCGATCCCCTCCCGAACGAGACGGCTCATCACGGCGATGTCCTCGGCGGTGGCGGGCTCGTTGCGGGCGCCGCGCTCGCCCATCGCGTAGGCGCGCACGGTGCCGTGCGCGATCTGGCTGCCGTAGTCCACGGCGAGTTCGCGACGGCCGATCACGTCGAGGTACTCGGCGTAGCTCTCCCAGCCCCAGGTGATGCCTTCGGAGAGCGCCGTGCCGGGGATGTCCTCGACACCTTCCATCAGCGCGATGAGCCATTCCTCGGTACCCGGGCGGACCGGGGCGAATCCCACGCCGCAGTTGCCGGAGACCACCGTGGTGACGCCGTGACTGGCGGAGGGCTCCAGGACGGCGTCCCAGCTCACCTGACCGTCGTAGTGGGTGTGGATGTCGACGAATCCGGGGGCGACGATCTTGCCCGTGGCGTCGATCGTCTCGATCGCCTCGCCCTCCAGCGGAGGGTCGCCGGGGCCGCGGCGGCGCACTTCGACGATCGTGCCGTCGCGGACACCGATGTCGGCGCGGAAGCGTTCGGCGCCGGTCCCGTCGACCACCGTGCCGCCGAGAATTTTGAGATCGAACACCATGGTCTCCCGAATCTGTCGGTACCCCCGCGACGAGCTTGTCAGGCCGGGCCAGCCGGTTCAAGACCGCACCGGGTGCCGGAGGCCGAGGGGGTTGTACCGTCGGCTCCATGAGATACGGAATCTTCGGCAGCGCGGTCAACGACGGCACTCTCGAGGATGTGGTGGCCGAGGCCGCCGCGACCGAACGCGACGGCTTCGCCGCGTATTGGGCGCCGCACATCTTCGGACACGACACGATGACGGCGCTGGCGATCGTGGGCATGACGGTTCCGCGCATCGAGCTGGGCACCTCGGTGGTGCCCACCTTCCCCCGCCATCCGCACGCCATCGCCCAGCAGGCCCACACCGTGGCCGCGGCGTCCGGTGGCCGATTCACCCTGGGCATCGGTCTGAGCCACAAGATCGTCATCGAGAACATGTTCGGTCTGAGCTACGACAAGCCGGTGCGTCATTTGCGCGAGTACCTCAAGGTCCTGATGCCGTTGTCGCGCAACGAACCCGCCAACTTCGAGGGTGAGATGTACTCGGTGCACGCCGGGATCAGCGCCCGCGGTTCAGACGGTTTCGGGGTGGTGGTGGCCGCGCTGGGCGAGCAGATGCTGCGCGTCACCGCGGCGCTGGCCGACGGGACGTTGACCTGGTGCACCGGCCCGGTGACCCTGGCGGCGCACACCATCCCCACCATCACCGCAGCGGCCGAGGAGTTCGGCCGGCCTGCCCCGCGCGTCATCGCCGCCCTACCGGTGTGCGTGACGAGCGACACCGACGCGGCGGCGGCGCGCGCCGCGGAGACCTTCGCGGCCTACGGGGCACTGCCGAGCTACCGTGCGATGCTCGACCGCGAGGGCGTGGGCGGTCCCGCCGACATCGCCATCATCGGCGGCACCCAGGAGGTCCAGGATCGCATCGGTGCGCTGGGGGATATCGGTGTGACGGACTTCGCCGCAGTGGAATTCGGAGCCACCCCCGACGAGGTGGTCGACACCCGAGAAGCCCTCAAAGGCCTGCTGCCCCAACGCTAGACGTTCGACCATCACCGAGAGGAACACCATGACGAAGGCGATCTGGAACGGCGCGGTGCTGGCGGAGTCGGACGCGACGATAGTGGTCGAGGGTAACCACTACTTCCCGCCGGAATCTCTGCACCGCGAGTACTTCTCCCCCTCCTCGACCCATACCACCTGTCCGTGGAAGGGCACCGCGGACTACTTCTCGATCACCGTCGACGGTGCGACCAACACCGATGCCGCTTGGGTATACCCCGATCCCAAACCTGCCGCCAAGGAGATCGCCGGCTACGTCGCATTCTGGCGCGGGGTGAGCGTGTCCGGGGACTAACACCCGGGGTGGATGCCCCTCGCCAATCGGTGTAACACCAGGCCAATCAGTGTTACACTGCGAAGTATGCCGACGCTCCACCGACGCCACGCGGTCACCGAGACCGAGGACATTGCCGCCGCTCTGGATGTCGCACGCAAGGCCTGGCCCGAGCTGGCCGAAAAGCCGGGCGCCTTGCTGCGCCGGCTCATCCTCGCCGGTGAAGAGGCTCTCGAGGCGCGCCGGCGCGGCCTTGTTGAAGGTCGTCGCCAGAGAATCGAACGAACCTCCGGCGCTCTGACCGGGGTCTACGGGCCCGGATATCTCGAGGACATTCGCCAGGACTGGCCCGAGTGATCATCCTGGACGCCAGTGTCCTCATCGCGCACCTGGAAAGTCGTGACAGCCACCACGGTCGGGCGACGGAGATTCTCCTGGCTCACTGCGATGGTGAATTCGCCTCCAGCACTGTCACTCTCGCTGAGGTACTTGTTGGAGCCATCCGGGCCGGCCGCGGTGAGCATGCCCGAGACGCGCTGGCGGAGCTGCAGATCCACAACGTCGGACTCGAGCCCGACGCCGCCTGGGAACTGGCCCAATTGCGGGTCCGCACAGGGCTCACACTGGCGGACTGCTGCGTGCTCTACGCGGCCCGGAATCTGCCGCCCGCGCAGGTAGCGACATTCGATGCACGCCTCGCCGCCGGCGCGGCAACACTCGGCATCGGGATAGTTCCTGGATAACCTCGAGTCTGCTGCTCGCACCCACACGACGGCGGACATCGTCGCTCCATCTTGACCGCAGGCCTCATCTTGGTCGGGGTGCGCGTTTCGGAGAATCCATGCCGGTCGCCGGCCAAGAGCGTCGTCCGGAAAGCCCCGCGTCTGCCGCGGATTTCGTACAATTACACCCGGGGGAGGTGGGCGCCGATGACCTGGTTTCCGGTGGATCCCCTGTGCGTCACCCCCCGATGGCTCAGCGACATCCTCGGTTCCGAGGTGCGCGCGTGCCGCCTGGAACAGATCGGCATCGGCGTCGGACTGCTGGGCCGGGTGTACCGCGCCCACCTCGAGGGCGACGGCGTCCCGGCGTCGGTCGTGGTGAAACTGCCCACCCTGGACACCCAGGCCCGCACCGCGGTCTGCGAGGACCTCGAGTTCTATCTCAGCGAGGTGCGCTTCTACCAGGAGATCGGGCTGTCCAACCCGCTGCCGCCGGCCCGGTCATACTTCGCCGCGTTCGACGAGGCCAATCACGACTTCATCCTGGTGCTCGAGGATCTGGGACACCTTCGGGTCGCCGACCAGACAGTGGGTTGCGCACCCGACGACGCCGCCGTCGTCATCGACGCCATCGCCCGCCACCACGCCCATTGGTGGGGCAGCGACCGCTTCGATTCCCTGCCCTGGCTGAAGACCTTCAGCACTCCCCCGTTCCCCACCGTGATCGCCGCGAACGTCGAGGCCTCCTGGCCGCGCTTCCTCGACGTCCTCGGCGGCGACCTCTCCCCTGCGCTCCTCGCCTTCGGCGAACGGCTGCCGTCCCTGGTGCCGTGGTACTGCGACGAGATCGCCCGCGCCCCCCGCACCTTCCTGCACGGCGACCTGCGACTCGACCAGCTGTTCTTCGGTCTCGACGCCGCCGATCCTCCCTTGACGGCCCTCGATTGGCAGATGACGTCCATCGGGCGGGGGGCCTACGACCTGGCGTACTTCCTGAGCCAGAGCCTCGACCTCGCCGCCCGCCGCCGCTGTGAGACGGAGCTGATCGAGCGCTACGCGGATCAGCTCCGCAGCCTCGGAATCGACTATCCGGCAGCGGAATTGATGCGCGACTACCGGCTGACCACCGCCTGGTGCTTCGCCTACCCGGTGATCGGGGCCGGCCGGTTCGACCTGGCCAACGATCGCCAACTGGACCTGTTGCGCACCATGGCCAACGGCGCCGCGGCCGCGATCGAGGACCACGACGCGCTGTCGGTGCGGCCGGACTGACATGACGCCCCCGGCCTGCGCCTCCTGCGGCACGAGCAACGAAGCGGACGCCCGCTTCTGTGAGGGCTGCGGGGCGCTGCTGGACCGTTCGTGCGGCAGCTGTGGTGCGCGGGCCAGTGCCAGCGCGCGGTTCTGCCGGTCTTGCGGCTCCCCGCTTGAGCCTCCCGCCGGCTCGCCCCCGGATGCCCCGACCCGAAAGACCGTCACGGTGCTCTTCGCCGATCTGGCCGGCTCCACCGCGTTCGAGGAGCAGGTCGACGCGGAGACGACCCGCGAGGTGATCGGCCGCTACCACGAACTCCTGCGCTCGACCGCCGATCATCATCGCGCCGGTATCACGAAGTACATCGGCGACGGGTTCATGGCCGTCTGGGGGGTGCCCGAAGTCGGGGCCGACGACGCCGGCCACGCGGTGGAAGCCGCGGTCGAACTGCAGCAGCGCTTCGTCGGACTCGCCGGTCAGGTGAGCGCCGCGCACGGGGTGGATCTGGCCCTGCGGGTAGCGGTGAACACCGGCGAGGTCGTGGTCGGGTCCGGCGACGCCGATCTGGTCGGCGACGCCCTCAACGTAGGCGCCCGGTTGGAGTCGGAATGCCCGCACGGCGGTGTGGTGGTCGGCGAGGAGACCTGGCGGGCGACCCGCGGGCAACACCGCTACGAGCCGATGGGCCGGGTTCAGGTCAAGGGCCGTGCCGCGCCGGTGCCGGTCTACCAGTGGACCGATCGCCGCGCCGACGCTGCCGACACCGTGCCGTTCGTCGGCCGCGGCGACGAGTTCCGTCGGCTCCAAACGGTCGTCGACGACGCCGTCGCGCGCCGGGAGGTACGCCTGGTCACGGTCATCGGCGATCCCGGCGTCGGCAAGACCCGGCTGGCCACGGAGTTCGCCGCTCGCGGTGGGTTCGCGGCGCTCGAGGTGCGTTGCGCCACCGAGGGATCGGTGGCCCTGGCCCCGATGGTCGATGCGATCCGTGCCCGCGACGTCGATGCCGACGGTCCCGCCGACGCGGGTGAGCGCGACCGGATCCTGCGCGGGCTCACCGCCCTGGATACCGGCGCGGCGACCTCGGTCGAGGAAACGTTCTGGGCGCTGCGCCGCTACATCGAGGTCCTCGCCGCCGCGCAGCCGCTCGTTGTCGTGGTCGACGACGTCCAGTGGGCGGATCCGCTGCTGCTCGATTTCCTTGAGCACCTCGCGGAGTGGGTGCGCGACGCCCCGGTTCCGATCATCGCGCTGGCCCGACCCGAAATCCGTGACATCAGAGCCGATCTCGCCAGCGTCGGCGGGTGGGTGAGCGACGCGATCCGTCTGCGCGGGCTTGCTCCGGAGGCCACTGCGGAACTGGCCGTCCACGTGCTGGGCGGTGACCAGATACCGGCCGAGCTGTTGGACCGCCTGCCCTCGTCGACCGGCGGGAACCCGCTCTTCGTCAGGGAACTAGTCGGGATGCTGGTCCACGACGGGGTCCTGGTCGCCAAACCGGACGGCTGGCGGCTGACCATCGACGCCGACGCCATCGCCGTACCCCCTACCATCCAGGCGCTGCTGGCCTCCCGGTTGGAGCGGATGAACACCGCCGACCGGCGGGTGCTCGAACTGGCCTCGGTGATCGGAACCGACTTCTTCCCCGGCGCCCTCGGTGCACTGGGCGACCTGAATGCGACCGCCGTCCGATCCGCGTTGGACCGGCTGCGCCGGCTCGAATTCGCCCAGCCCAGCGGCGCCTATCTCGGCGACGAGCCGATCTGGCGCTTTCACCACGTGCTGATCCGCGACGTCGCCTACCGCAGGCTGCTGAAGTCCGACCGGGCCGAATTGCACGAACGGTTCGCCGACTGGGTCGATGCCGGCGGGTCCACTGGTGCCGTGGATCCCGAACAACTGTCCGCCCGGCACGTCGAGGCGGCCTACGGCTATCGGCGCGACCTCGGCCTGCACGACGAGCGCACTACGACGCTGGCGTTGCGTTCGGCGCGGGGCTACCTCGCCGCCGCCCGTCGGGCGTTGGACCGCGACGCGCTGGTGTCGGCGGGCGCGCAGGCCGGCCGCGGCGCAGCCCTGGCCGCGGCCGACGGCCAGTTACGGGCAGAGTTGCTGATGGTGGGGTGTGAGGCTTTGCTGTCCGCCGGGGACGTCGCGGCCGGGGCACCCCTGGTCGATGAACTCGACCGCGTCGCCGACGATGCGCTGGCGCCGTGGGCGACGTGTTACCGGTGTCAGTACCTGGCCTACACCGATCCGTCCCGGCTTCCCGAGGTCGATCGGCGGATCGGGGACGCGATCGAGGAGTTCGCCCGTCGCGGTGACCCCGCCGGGTCGGCCAAGGCCTACCGGGTGCGTGCTAACGCCAGGGGACGGTTGGGTCGCATCGGTCAGGCCGAGGCGGATCTTTTCGAGGCCTTGATCGCGGCCCGCCAGGCCGGTGACCATCGTCAGATCACCGCGGCGCTGGGCGCGGCGCCCAACGCCGCCCGGTGGGGTCCTAGTCCTGCGCCGCAGGCCGGCGGGAGGTGTCTGGACGTCGTTCGGATGCAACGGATGACGACCGCCGCGCCGTCGTTGGAGGCGACGTCGTTGCGTTGCCTGGCGATGCTCGAACTGCTACGCGGCCGGCCCGAGAAGGCCCGCGGGATGCTCGCCGATGCCCGGGAGATCGTGTCCGAACTCGGCCTGCGCCACGGTCTGATGGAGACCGAGTTGTACGCCGGGATCATGGATCTGATCCTCGGTGACCCGGCGGCGGCCGAACCCTACTTCCGGACGGCGCTGGAAGGTCTGGATTCGTTAGGCGTCGGCGCCGACGCCGGGCAGGCCGCGGCACTGCTGGCACGGTCGGTGCTCGCGCAGGGGCGCGTCGAGGAGGCCGACCGTTACGCCGCGGAGAGCGAACGTATCGCTGGTCACAACCTCAAGAGCGCCATCGCCTGGCGGGCGGTACGGGCCGAAATCCTCGCCGCCCAGGGACGGTTTGACGAAGCCGTCCGGATGGCCCGCCAAGCCGTGGACGTCGCCGCCGACACCGACCTGGTCCTCGACCACGCCGACGCCTGTCTCACCCTGAGTCGGGTGCAGGCGGCCGCTGGTGACGTCGCGGGCGCTTCGCAGGCAGGCCACGACGCCGAATCGCTTTTTGCGGCAAAGGATGCCGCGTTCCTGGCCGGGCGGCTGGCCGAGACAGCCCAGGCGACTGTCGCCGTGGCTTCCCCGGTACGGGACACAGCAGCCGCGTCGCAACTGGCGATTCAGAACCGGGCCAGCGAGATCTACGACGCCGCCTGTTCGGCCTTGGTCGATGGCTGTCCGGATGCCGCAGTAGCGCACTTCAGCGACGACTTCGTGTACCGGGATCGGCGCCGAGTGTCCGGAGCACCGATTCTGGGACTCGACGGACTGCGCCGCGCGGCGGCGGGGCTCATCGAGACATATCGCCACGGCGAGTGGCGGACCCTCGCGGTTCGGGGCGAGAATCTGGTGCTGGCCTGGGCATGCCGACGGGACGACGCGGGCAACGAAAGCGCATGCCTCGACGTGGTCGAGTTGCGGGGCACCGTCGTCTACCACCTCAGCCGGTTCGACCCGGACGCCTTCGAGGACGCCTACCGCGAACTCGAGACCAGGTTCTACGCGGGCGAGGGCGCGGCGTACGCGACCGGCGGCCTCGCGGTGCTGGACATCGTGCAGGCATTCCGGGAACAGAACCTGGAGTCGGCGAAAAGGGCCGTTCACCCGGGCTTCCGCTGGCTCGCTCCAGCGGCCTCGCTCAAGCCGCTCAAGCGCACTCTTGAGGACATGTTTGAGTGGCTGCGGCAACGCGGACAGCAGGTTTCGTCGCAGCAGCACTGTGTTCCCGCGATCCAGTGGTGCTCGCCCAGCTGTGCCGTCTGCCGCATCGAGATCACCGCCGTCGGAAAGGGAGGGGAGGGCTACACCTGGAGTTCCGTCGTCGTCACCCAGATCCGCGATGGCGCGATCGCGTGGGTTCGTGAGTGTGACAGTGAGGCTGACGCATTCACCTATGCCGAATCACTCGCGTTTGCCTACGCTGACTCCCTCGTCGCGTCCCGGCCGAGTCGGCTGGTGGTCCGAAACCGGACGAGCGAGATCCTCGAAGCCAGATTTGCATCCATGCGGAGTCCGGTCACGAACGTCACGATCTACTCCGAGCGCACCGTCTATGCAGACCAGCGCAGGATGCACGGTGACCCGATCGTGGGCAATGCGGAGTTCCGGGCCGCCGCGCAGCGCAAGCACGAGCAGTACGCGCACGTCGAGTGGCGTCCGCTGGCGGTCCGAGGTGAGACGCTGACCCTGGCCAGCGCCCGGTGGTGGGACGACGACGGCAACACCACAGCCTCTCTGGATGTTTTCGAGGTGGCCGACGACGGACTGGTCGACTACCACGGGCGCTTCGACGAGGACGACTTCGAGACGGCGTACCGCGAACTTGAGCGACGCTTCTACTCCGGCGAGGGTGCGGCGTTGGCCGCGAATGGCCGGCCGATAGCCGCGTTCATCGAAACTATGAACCGACTCGACCTCGAGGCCGGATGTCGGCTCACCGGGCCCGAATTCCGAGCAGTGTCGCCTCCATCGACGCTGACGATTGAGGAGCGCACTGTCGAAGAGTTCTTCGCGTGGCTGCAGGAACGGGCCAGGCAGGTTACGTCGGTGACGAATTTCTTTTCGGCCTGTCAGTGGGTTTCGTCCACGACGGTGGTTGCCCGCGGCGAGACTCGGGCGATCGGTCCTGACGGCGAAGAGTACACATGGACGCGAATCTTCGTCGACGAGTGCCGAGACGGCCTGCTGGTCACGTTGCGGCAATTCGACATCGACGACGAGGAGGCGGCCTTCGCCTATGCCGAGGAACGCACGCGGGCCTCCGCAACTCGGTTGGCCGTCACCAACTGGGCTGCTGAGGTTCTCGTCGGGATCGACCGCGCGTTGTCGCGCGGCGACGCCGAAGCTGTGGTCGATTCCTACCGGGAGGATTGCCGCCACGATGATCGGCGGCGGCTGGCTGGGAGGCTGCTCCCCGGAAGAACCGAATTACGAGCTGCCGTCGACCGGATACTTCAGCAGTTCAATCACTTCCAGTCGCGCACGCTTGTGGTGAGGGGCCTCAGGCTGGCCATGGGTGCGATCCGGTGGACCGACGAAACTGGCAACACCTCGACATACTTGCTCGTCGTTGAGGTTGATGACGACGCACGCATCAGCTACGAATGCTGGTTCGACGAGGACGATCTTTTGGCGGCATACCGGGAACTGCAGCGCCGCTACTACGCAGGCGAGGGCGCGGGGTTCGCCGCGAACGGCCGGACGGTGGACGCGTTCATCGAAGCGATGAACCGACTCGACCTCGAATCGGCCCGCCGGCTGTGCCTGCCGACATTTTGCTGGCGATCTCCTGCCGCGACGTTGACGGCCCCGGAACGCACTCTCGACGAGTTCTTCGGTTGGCTGCGGGAGCGAGGCAGGCAGACATCGGCGGTCGACAACTTCTCGTCGGTGGTCCACTGGCTCTCGCCCGAGTGCTTCGTCGCCCTCGGCGACGTACGAGCCGCCGGGACCGACGGCGCGGAGTACCGGTGGACGCGGATCTACGTGGGCGAGTTCGCTGCCGGGTTGTTGGCATCCATGCGGGAGTTCGACGAGGAAGAAGAAGCCTTTGCCTACGCCGAGGCGCGGGTGCGGACCGCCGCCAATCCGCTGCCGACGAGGAACCGAGCCAGTGACTCAGTAGGGGCTTTACTCCAGGCGATGAAACTCCGCGACTGCGATGCGGTTCTTGGGTACTACTCGGATCAGTTTGAGTTCGACGATCACCGATCGCTCACCGGTGATCCCATCCAGGGCACGGCCGCCATGCGGGTCGCGATCGAACAAATATTCCGACAGTTCACGTATTTCGAGGCCCGACTGCTGGCTATTCGAGGTCAGCGACTGGCGTTGTGGTGGAGCCGGTGGTCCGATGACGCCGGCAACGAATCGGCTCACCTGCACGTGTTCGACGTCGATGAGGACGGCCGCATCGTCCGTGACGGGCGATTCGATGCCGACGATTTCGAAGGCGCCTACCAAGAACTTGAGCGACGCCACTACGCCGACGAGGGCGCACCATTCGCGGAAACGGGCCTGTGGATGTCGGACTATGTCACCGCTCTGAACCGGGGCGAATTCGACCGGCTCTTCAATCAGCTCAGCTGTCCTGATGTGCATATCCAGAACCGATCCCGCTTCGGCTTCCCGGATCGCTCGGCGGCGGAACTCCGCACGAGTCTTGAGGATCTGAACACGATGCTCGACCCGTTGCGGGCATGGTTCTCGAGCGTGCGCTTCGTCTCGCCGACGCTGTTCGTGGTCCGCATGGAGCGGGAAGGGGTGGGAGGCGGCGGCGAGCAGTACGCATGGACACGAACCCTGGTGTGCGCAATCCGCGCCGGGAGACTCGCCTTCATCCACGATTTCGACGCAGATGACGAGGCCGCAGCGTTCTCCTGGGCTGTGGAGCAGGTGAATCCGTCGGATTCGCGCGACTAAGGCAGTGCTTCGGCCCAGGCGATATGACCCTCGAACCCGAGGGTGGCCGCCACGGAGCGGTAGCGGTCCCGATATCCGCGATAGTTCACGTCGTCGCCGCGGGAGCGCGCCACCAAGGCATGCATCCGCAGCAGCCAGATGTCACGCATCGCTGCACGGTCCGGGGCCGGTTCTGCCGCCAGCCGCTGCACTGCGGCTTCCGCCTCGGTGATGTCATCCTCGTTCCCGCGATCCAGCAGTGTTTCCACCAGAACGCCGGTCGCGTTGATGCCGTACCCCAGCAGTTGTCCCTCCCGGGCCATCTCGCGAGCGGTGTAGATAGAAACCATCGGCAGGTCGCCCACGTGGTGTTCTTCGCGCAGAAACACGTCCCCGACCTCAGTAAGGATCTGTTGTCCACGGTCACGCTCCGCTGCCGTGGAGCGGTGCACCAGCGCCAGTCCCAGGGTCACCATCACGTGGGATACGGCGAAGTCGTCGCAGGCGCGTTCGGCGATTACGACGGCATTTTCAATCTCGCGCATGACGGCATCATCGGACAGCAGGACACCAAAGCCGATTCCCGCGCCGAGGACGTAGGTCAAGGCTCCGGCATAGGTAAGTGGGTCGGAGTCGCGGGCCATACCCAGGCCCTTCTGTGCGCCGCCGCGGGATCACGACGTTGACCGTCGAGTCGCCGCACGCCGTGTTGACGATCAACGAGCTGCGGCGCGCCGATATCAGGCGGCGCTTGATCACAGATCTAGTTCGATATCCGAGCAGGCCACGCTGTCGCACACCGTGATACGCCGCATGCCGGCCGCGGCGTCCTCACGTTGGGTGACACCGCTCAGTTTGGGGGTCACGCAGGCGCGGCACAGTCCGCTGCGGCAGCCGGTGGGCACCCGGATACCCACCCGGTTGGCGGCCTCCAGCAGTGTCGTGGCGCCGTCCACCTCGATGCTGCGCCGGCTACGGGTGAAGGTGATCTGGTAGCGGCTGCCGTCATCGGCGGGCCGGGAAAGCGCAGGCGTGGCGAACGACTCGGTGAGGAAGCACTCCGAATCCTGTCCCATGTCGGCGAGATAGCCGCGCACAGCGTCGACGAATCCCTCTGGCGCACAGACGAAGCTCTCCCGACCAGCGGCATCGGGCACCAGCGTGCCGATCAGTTCGGCTGTCGGCCGAAGGCCGGTGAACAGGTGAACGGTGATTCCCTCGATCAGCCCGAGCGACTCGATCTCGTCGCGAAACAGGATGGAGCGGCTGTCACGGTTGAAGTACAGCAGCACCGCATCCCTCGGGCCGTCGCCCCGCGCGATCTTGCGCAACTGGCTCAGGAGCGGGGTGATGCCGACTCCCCCGGCGAGGAACAACCCGCGTGCCGGTACGTCCGGGGTGGCCAGTCCGCCGCTGGACACCGGCGGGCCCAGCAGCGTCAGATAAGAACCCGGGCGCACGTCGTCGTTGAGCAGGGCCGAAGCCCGACCGTCCCTGACCCGCTTGACGCAGATATCCATCGTGTCTGAGCCGTCGCTGTCCTTCAGCAGACTGTATTGACGGATGAGATGGTCGTCGCCATCCGAGACGCGCAGGGAGACAAAGGCCCCCGGGTCCCAGCAGACGTCGTCCCAGCCCCGCGGCTTCTCCAGCCGGATCAACCGGGCCTGGCCACCGATCATCGGCTCGGTGCCGACGACTCGAGCCGGCACGTTGTACCAGCGGGGCTTGTCCAGGTAGGGCGCGTCCGGCAAGGTCCGGTACCGCAGACCGGATGCCAGCCGGCGAGGCAACTCGGCCGGGCGCCTCAGCATCGCCAACGGGTGATCGGCCTCCCGTTCGCCGACCGGAATCGACAATCCGGTCAGCGCCTTGAGCAGCAGGGCGGCCGTCTCCGCCAGGGGGGTCTCGTGGTACGGCAATCCATGGCGAAGGACGATCTCCTTGACCCGGGGTGCGATCCGGCGTTGCCGGTCGGGCGGCAGGTCGGGGAACAGATGGTGCTCGACGTGAGTGTCCAGGCCGCCGTAGAAGATCCGGAAGTCCGGACGGCTCTCGAAGGGCACCTCCTCCTCGAGGATCCGTTGTAGGGCCGAGTCCAGCTTGTTGCTGCGCAGGAAGTTGCGGGTACCGCGGATCTGGCGCCGGTAGTACTCGTCGTGGGTCTCCTCCGGTCCCGGGTCGGCGAAGACCTCCGTCTCACCGGCGTGGTGCTCGATCGCGACCAGGAACAGCACCGCCAGGTATCCCGCGGCGCCGCCGATGTGGTTGGCCAGCAACGTCGGCAGGAACCGCGACCCCGCCGCCCGTGGCTCGGTGATCAAGCGACGCTTGGTGTCGGCCCAGGCGATGCGGGCGGGGGCCCGCAGGGTGTCGCGGCACCAGAACCGCTTGCCCTCGATCTTGCGAGTGATGTTGGCGATGAGGAACGGCGCGAGTTGGGTGAAGAACGGCGACGCCGCACCGAACAACACCAGTTGGACGGCGTGGTGGCCGAACCAGTCCTGGGCCGCCTGGCCGCGCATGACGCTGTAGCCGAGGTCGTGGTCCTTGCCGATCACGTTGGTGTTGGGGTGATGGCCCTCGTGATGCATCACCTTCCACTGCGCGGTGTCGACGTTGAAATCCCAGTCGTAGCGCTCGGAGTGGTACTCGCCGTTGCCCGGCAGGTGGTCGTAGGAACCGTGCAGGATGTTGTGGCCGAGTTCGGAGAACTGCAGTACCCGATACAGCATCTCCAGAACCGCGGCACGGCGGGCGGCCCGCAGGCCGCCGTCGCGCAGTAGCTCCAGGCGCCGGGCGTTGATCGCCTGCCCATAAGCGGTCACCGTGCGGATGTGTGCGAGGTCGGCGTCCCCCATCTCGGCGCGGGTCTGCTCGTAGAGAGCCTGCAGTTCGTCGGCGAGCGAGGTCCGGTCGGTGGCGACAGCGGTGGACGGCATGGGATCAACGGTAGGGAACCGGCTGGCGGGAGTTAATGTCCCGAGCGGACGATGATTTGATAATTTCGGACAGTGCCTGTCCGCGATATCCCCGTCTGGGCGGTGCCGCGCGGCACCGAAGGTGTGCGGATCATGCTGCAGGCAGTCGCGGATTCGATGACGGTCGAGGACTGCCTGGCCGAAACCGGCCTGACCGCGCAGAACCTGGAGGACGAGAACCAGGAGATCTGGGCGCACCAGGAGTTCCGGGTGGTCAGCAATATCGTGGCCCGACTCGGCGACCGGCCGGGCCTGGGTGTGGACGTCGGCGGGTTCAGCACCCTGGGCCGCCTCGGGGTGCTGGGATTCGCGTTCCTCACCAGCGCGACCGTTCGCGAGGGGCTGGAGCGAATCCTGCCGTATCAGGCCCTCCTCCCCTCGCATGTGCGCTTCACGATCGGCGATGACGGCCGATCCGAATACCTGATCGCCGACGACCGCGACATCCCCGCGGAGATCCGGCCGTTCATCGTCGAACGTGACCTTGCGGGCCTGGCCGCCGTACTGGACGGCGCCAACGTGGCCCTCGCGGTCGAGTGGGTGGAGACGACACTTGATCCGAGGAGGGCGCAACGATTGGCAGACACCTGGTCACTGACCGCCGACGTTCGCCCCGATCGGCCGCAGAACCGTATCGGCGGCCCGCCGGGATTGCTCGATGTCGCTCTGCCCCAATCTGATCCGAACACCACCAGGGTTTTCGAACGGCAGTGCCGTCAACTGCTCGACAGCCGACTCCTGCGGGTGGGGGTGGCCGGTCAGGTCCGCAGCCGGATCCTGCACGACCCGTCGCGCTTCCCGTCGATGCAGGAGGTCGCCGACGAGTTGCACCTCGACCCGCGCACCCTGCGTCGCAAACTCAGCGACGAGGAAACCTCCTACCGCGATCTGACCGCCGAGATCCGGCGGGCCCGGGCCGAGCAGATGCTCGCCGGGGATCTGTCCGTCGAGGCAATCGGCAGGCAGTTGGGTTACGCCGAGACCGCGAGCTTCACCCACGCCTTCACCCGGTGGACGGGGCGCTCGCCCCGCCAGTTCCGGCTCGCCCGGCGAGCCCCGGCGGTTAGGCGTCGACGAACCCTTTCCAGTTTGACATGTAGCCAGGATGATTCCGGCCCGACCGCGGCGATGATGACCCCCCCTCGCGACGGAGTCGGAGGGGACGGTAGTGATCGAGGGTAACCACTACCGCCGACCTGTTCGGCAACGAGGTGACGGTCGACGGCCAGTGGGTCGGCTACATGGGGGCCGCCACGCACTCGGCGGCCCGGTGCGTTCTACGACCCGCAGCGAACACGCATCCTGGACAGCAAGCCACCGCCGGTCCGACGACCAATCGCAGGCGGGGAACCAGCGTGCTCCCACGAACGACTAGTTAGGTAACGCATTTTCTGGGTGTTCGCGAAGGAGGCGATGGGAATGGCAGCGCCGAGACGGTTGGGCAGTCTTGAACGAGCGATTATGGACGAACTGTGGGAGACGGGCGGACCCCAGACGGTACGTCAGGTCCACCGCGCTTTGTCCGCCCATCGCGAACTGGCGTACAGCACCGTGATGACGGTCCTACAGCGGCTCGCCGGCAAGAGCCTGGTGGTCCAGATTCGGGATCACCGCGCGTACCAGTACGCGCCGAATCACGGCCGCGAGGAACTGGTCGCGGATCTGATGTTCGACGCGCTTCATCAGGCCAGAGATATCGGCGGTCGGCACGCCGCACTCAGACATTTCGTCACGCGGGTGGGAGCCGACGAGGTCGAGGCCTTGCGTCGCGCGCTCGCCTAGCCGCTACTTCGTCGATTGCTCATGGCGGGCGACCGGGTCGAGTTGGCGAGCTGTACCGTCGAGGTGACCGCGATCAGCCACAACTCGATCACCGAGGTGTGATGTCGCAGTGATGGCACCCGGTCTCTGCTACCGCGGCGACGGTTGTTGTTGTGTGATGCAGTGGATTCCGCCGCCACGCTCGAACAACGGGCGGGCATCGACGGTGACCACCCGGCGGCCCGGGTACTGCTCGGCCAGGATCGCCACCGCATCGGCGTCCCGGGCATCGCCGAATCCGCAGGCGATCACCCCGCCGTTGACCAGCAGATGATTGATATAGCTGTAGTCGACGAAGCCGTCGGCATCGGTCAGCGTTTCCGGAGCGGGCATCTCGGTGATCTCCCACCGGCGCCCCGCCGCGTCATGAGTGGACTCCAACGCGGCTCGGATCTCCCGGCACACCTCATAGTCGGGATGGGCTTCATCGCGCTGGGTGTGTAGCAGCAGGCGGCCCGGCGAGGTGATCGCGGCGACGATGTCGACGTGCCCGCGAGTGCCGAACCGCTCGAAGTCGCGCGTCAGGCCGCGCGGAAGCCAGACCGCGTGGGTGGACCCGATGGTGCGGGCCAGTTCCGCCTCCACGTCCTGGCGGCTCAGGCCCGGATTGCGGCCGGGATCGAGTTGGACGGTATCGGTGACCAGCACGGTGCCCTCGCCGTCGACCTGGATGCCGCCGCCCTCATTGACCATCTCCGAATCGATTACCGGAACGCCCGCCGCATCGGCGACGACGCGGCCGATCCGGGCGTCGAGATCCCACTGCGCCCAGTCCTGGGCACCCCAACCGTTGAACACCCAGTCCACCGCGGCGACGGAGCCGTCGGCGGCGTGCACGAACGTCGGCCCGATATCGCGCATCCAGGCGTCATTGACCGGGGCCTCGATGAGGTCGACGCCCGCCGACAGGTACTTCTCGGCGATGGCGCGTTCCCGCGGGTGCACGACCATGGTGACGGGTTCGAACTCGGCGACGGCGTGGGCGACGGCGGCCCAGGTCGATCGCGCCTCGTGCCGGGCCTCGTCGGTGTCGCCCAGTGAATAGCCTTCGCAGGGAAATGCCATCCAGATCCGTTCCTGCGGTGCGTATTCGGCCGGCATCCGGTAGTCCGGCTTCGCAACAGTGCTCATCGGTGAGGACCTCTCATAGTGGCGGGGTACGGGGCGGTGGAGTACGTCGCACGCCGGTTGCTTCGAAGGCTGCCGCGAAGGACAGTAGCGCCGTGTCGTCGTAGGCACGGCCGGCGAACGTCAGCCCGACGGGCATGCCGATATCTGCCATGGTGCCCATCGGCACCGTCACGGTGGGGATACCCAGATGCCGTGGGACGAGGTTGCCGTTGGCGACCCACACGCCGTTGCGCCAGCCCAGGTCGGCCGAGGCCGGGTTGACGTCCATGTCGGCCGGTCCGACGTCGGCGACGGTGGGAAAGATCACCGCGTCGAGGCGCCTGCGGTGCATCCACTCCTCGAGGTCGACGCGGCGGGTCCTCTCCAGTCCGCGAAGTCCTTGCTCGAGGTGCGGAATATCCAGGAACGATTCGATGGGGTGCTCGCGAATGAAGTCCGGGTAGCCGTTGATGTCGTCGCTACCGTCGCCGAATCCCTGCACCCGGTCCGGCAGTGCGCCAGGAGGATTGATCCAGATACGACTGCCGTCGACCTCGGCGAGGGTGGGTATGTGCGGGTCACCATTGGCGCGCAGGAAGTCGTCCCAGGCCCATGCCGACAGGTCGAGAATCTCGCGGTCCAGGAACTCCGGGCTGACCAGTCCGCGGGTGCGAATCGACGGCGCCTCCGCTCGGTCGCGTTCGTAATTGGAGACCACCGGGAAATCGATCAGGACGATATCGGCCCCCGCGGCGGTCAGATCGGCTCCCGCGGCTCCGAACAGATCGAGAACGGACCTCCGGGTCTCGATGCGCTGACCGGTCGGCCCCCCGATACCGAGGTTCTCGCCGACCCCGGCTTCCGGGTCGGCGTTGACATACATGCGCGGCACACCGAATCGCTTACCGGCCAGCGTGCGCTCGGCAGCCGCCCGGTCGACGGGCCCGAGCGCCCGGTAGGACCTCGGCCGCACCGTGGAGGCGGGCCGGATCTTGACCCACGGCTGCATCCGCCACAGGTCGCCCCGCTGTTCCGGGTCGTCGGCGACGATGACGTCGAGCACCTCGAACATGTCGGCCATCGTGCGGGTGTGCGGGACCACCACATCCATGGTGGGCACCAGCGGCCAGTTCCCCCGCACGGAGATCACCCCTCGCGAGGGGGTGTAGGCGCACAGTGCGTTGTTCGTGGCCGGCGCCCTGCCGCTGGACCAGGTCTCCTCCCCCAGCCCGAACGCCGCGAAGCTCGCCGCGGTGGCGGTGCCGGATCCGTTCGACGATCCCGAGCCGAAAGCGGAAGTCAGAAACCGCTCGTTGTAGGGACTTTCGGCCCGGCCGTAAAGGCCGCGCTGCATGCCCCCGTTGGCCATCGGCGGCATATTCGTCAGTCCGAGGAGAATCGCACCACCGCCGCGAAGTCGTGCAATCGTGAAGGCGTCCTTCTGCGCGGTCAGGTTTTCGAAGGCATGCGATCCCGCCGCCGCGGTCAGGCCCTTGGCCAGGTAGCTGTCCTTGGCCGTGTAGGGGATGCCATCCAGCGGGCCGAGCAGTTCCCCCCGCGACCTGCGCCGATCGGAGGCCGCGGCGTCAGCCAGCGCGTCGGCGTTATCGACGACGATCGCATTCAACGTCGGCCCATGACGGTCATAGGCGTCGATCCGACGCAGATAGGCTTCGACCAGCCCGACACTG
>SYAB01000287.1 GCA_005787665.1 Actinomycetota bacterium | reverse complement strand
GCGACCGTCTCGGTGACCTCGACCACCGGTACCCC
This sequence comes from Actinomycetota bacterium, assembly GCA_005787665.1. The sequence goes on along the minus strand of SYAB01000287.1, from coordinate 12,218 downwards.
GTTCGCCTCGGCGGCAGCGCGAATCTGCTCCGGTATCGAACCCTCGGTCTGGGTGTTGTAGATCAGCACGTCGATCTGCTTGTCGGCCAGCGCTTTCCGGAACGCCTCGATATCGGCCGGAGTGGGTTCGGACTCGTTGGCCGCCGCCCGCTGATACCCCTCCGGGGTCTTGTTGACCAAGCCGAGTGCCTCGGCCTGATAGTCGAAGACGCTCTCGGTGGCGGCGTAGGACTTGCCGGTCGCGCCGGCCTTGATCTTCTCACTCAGGGCCGAGTAGGGCTGCATGGTGGCGGTGAAGGCGGCCCGCCGTTCGGTGAAGTATCCGGCCGCCGCCGGGTCGATCTTCGACAGTTCGGCGGTCACCGCGTCGGCGACCGCGGTGACCGCAGCGGGGTTGTACCAGAGGTGCGGGTTGGCGCCGTCGGCGGTCCGGGTCACTTCAGCGGCGCTGATGACCGGTGCGTTCTTCGCCGAGTTCGCGGCCAGATCCGAAGCCCAGTGGTCGTAGTCGGCGCCGTTGACCACGACCAGTTGGGCGCCTGCGAACGATGATGCGTCGGCCGGGGATGGCTCGTAGTCGTGCGGATCGACCGACGAACTCGCCAGGACCGTCCTGACGTTGGTGCACGCACCGCCGAGTTCGGACACGATATCCCCCCACTGATCGACGCTCACGACGACATCGACCGGGGCGGTGGGACATGCGCTCGCCGAGCCGGGCGCGGCGGACGCAGTGGTGTCCGCTTTGGCAGATGTGTCGGCCGGCGACGGGGAGTCCGCCGTCCGGTTCGATCCGCATCCGCTGAGTAGGAGGGTCAGAGCGAGGGCCGTAGCCGCTAGTGGTGCCGCAGAGGCGATCGGGACGGTCATGATGAAAACGATAACCGTTATCGGGGTAAGTCGGGTAGTGGAAATCCGGGGTCGCGGTGATGTGCGAGGCGACCGACGGTCCGTTCGACGGCCCCGCAGCGGCCTGAACGGGCCGTCAGATGGCTTCCTCGTCCCCGATCAGCAACCGGACGGCCAGATCGAGTCGTTTGCTGACGTCGTTGGCCGATGCCCGCCGGGTCAGCCAGGCCAACAGGTTGGACAACCACACATCGGAGATCACCCGGGCGATGTGGTACTGATCCTCGGTCGGCTCGCCGTCGCTCATCGCGCGGGCGAACATGGAGTCGATGATCTTCTCGACATGGTCCACCTCGCCGGCCGCCGAGGCGTCGGCGAAGACGTAGGCGCGCGTCATCGCCTCGGTCAGCAACGGGTTGCGCTGCATGGCCCGGTTGAGTTTGCCGACCATGAAGCTCAACCTCTGGTAGGGCGTCCCGCCGGAGACCGTCGAGCGGTCGGTCTTGGCGTCGATGCGCTCGAACTCGCGCCCGAGTGCCGACACCAGCAGGTGAACCTTGGAGGGGAAGTAGCGATACAACGTTCCGACCGCGACATCGGCGCGATCGGCGACCGCGCGCATCTGCACGGCCTCGTAGCCGCCCTTGGAGGCGATCGCCAGCGTGGCGTCGAGAATGCGCTTCCGCCGCTCCCGTTGGGCTTCCGAACCCAACTCCGACTCGGTGAGCACCGACACGGGCATCACCTCGCGAGGTTGTGAACCGGGCCCACCGCCCGGCTTCTGCGCTGGCGACGACACTGCTGCTCCTTACCTCGCGGGGCGACCGCTGTCGACTTGACGGTGCAACGCTGGCACTATTAGAACACGTTCTAGTGGGCCTCGACGTGGAAGAAGCCCTGTTGCCGACCCGAGGAGCCGACGGTGTCCGTCATCATCACCGACGAACAGTTCGCCGCACGTGAACTGGTGCGCAGCTGGGCGGCCGGCGCCGACGCGCCGGCCGCGGTGCGGGAGATCGAACAAGGCCGGCCCGAGGCCTGGCGTCAGGTGTACCGCGGCGTGGCCGAACTCGGCTTGTTCGGCGTTGCCGTCGCCGAGGATGCCGGTGGTGCCGGAGGGTCGATCGAAGATTTGTGCGCAATGGTGGAGGAGGCGGCGCGCGCCCTGATCCCCGGTCCGGTCGTCACTACCGCGGTGGCCACCGTTGTCGTGACGGACCACGATGTCCTGCAAGCTCTTTCGGAGGGGCGGATCACCGCCGGCATCGCCCTCGGCGGTGACCTCCACGAGGTGTCCGGCCACGTGTCGGGCTCGGTCGACTACGCGTTGGGTGCCGACGGCGCTGGTGTACTGCTCGTGGGAGCCGGCGAGGTGGTGCTGATGGTCGATTGCTCCGATGCCGCCGTCGTGGTGGAACCCCTCCCGGCCACCGACTTCTCCCGGCCGTTGGCCCGGGTGAGATTCGACGCCGCACCGTGCACCCCGCTGGCGGTGTCCCGGCGCCGCTTCGACGATCTGGTCGCGACCGTGTTGGCCGCCGAGGCCGCCGGGGTCGCACGATGGACCCTGGATACCGCGGTCGAGTACGCGAAGGTGCGCGAGCAGTTCGGCAGGCCGATCGGCAGCTTCCAGGCCGTCAAGCACATGTGCGCCGAGATGCTGTTGCGATCCCAGCAGATCGCCGTTGCTGCGGGCGACGCTGCGGTCGCCGCGAGCAGTGGTGATGACGATCAGTTGTCGATCGCGGCGGCCGTCGCCGCGGCCGCCGGCATCGAGGCGGTCAAGGCCAACGCCAAGGACTGCATCCAGGTCCTCGGCGGTATCGGCATCACTTGGGAGCACGACGCGCATCTTTACCTGCGCCGCGCTTACGGCATCGCCCAGGCGTTGGGCGGGCGCTCGAACCGACTGCGCGGGGTGGCTCGGCTCACCCTCGACGGCATCCGGCGCGATCTGCACATCGACCTCGAATCGGTGGCCCATCTGCGCCCCGAGATCACCCGCGCGGTGGCCGAGGTCGCGAACCTGCCGGTCGAGGACCGCCAGGTCGGTCTGGCCGATTCGGGTCTGCTGGCGCCGCACTGGCCCAAGCCCTACGGACGTGACGCCTCCCCGGCCGAACAACTGCTCATCGACGCCGAACTCGCGGCCGCCGGGGTGGCGCGCCCCGACCTGGTGATCGGCTGGTGGGCCGTCCCGACCATCCTCGAAGCCGGCACCCCCGAGCAGATCGACCGGTTCGTGCCGGCCACCCTTCGTGGCGAGATCCTCTGGTGTCAGCTGTTCAGCGAGCCCGGCGCCGGGTCGGACCTGGCGTCGCTGCGCACGAAGGCCGAGCGTTGCGAGGGCGGTTGGACGCTGCGTGGGCAGAAGGTGTGGACATCCGCGGCGCACCGTGCGCACTGGGGCGTCTGCCTGGCCCGGACCGACGGTGACGCGCCGAAACACAAGGGCATCACGTACTTCCTGGTCGACATGCGATCGCCGGGGATCGTGATCCGGCCGCTGCGCGAGATCACCGGCGACGAAATGTTCAACGAGGTGTTCTTCGACGACGTTTTCGTGCCCGACGAGATGGTCGTCGGGCAGGTCAACGACGGCTGGCGACTGGCCCGGACCACGCTCGCCAGCGAGCGGGTCGCGATGGCGCACGGCACGGCGCTGGGTAATCCGATGGAACAGATGCTGCGCGGGTTCGCCGAGCAGGACCTGGACTCGGCGACCGCCGAGCGGCTTGGCGCGTTGCTGCTCGCCGCTCAGGTCGGCTCATTGCTGGACCACCGGATCGCCCAACTCGCGGTCGGCGGCCGGGATACCAGCGCGGAGGCCAGCGCCCGCAAACTGATCGGCGTGCGCTACCGCCAGGCCCTCGAGGAGTTCCGCATGGAGCTTTCGCCGGGCGCCGGGATCGTCGACAACCCGGCCGTTCAGAGTTTCCTGAACACCCGCTGCCTGTCCATCGCCGGTGGCACCGAGCAGATTCTGCTGACCATGGCCGGTGAACGGCTCCTGGGCCTGCCGCGATAGGGCCCGGGGACGAGGGCCCCGGACTTGCGGTGCCGACCGATCTGGCCTGTACTGGTGCAAGCGGAGGGGAACACCGTGGGACGGTGCCGACGCATTGACTCTCGGGCACGCCCTTTCTGTCCGGTACCGACCATCGACAGGGGCCCGAATTCTCATGACTGCACTGGAACCGAAGTACGAGGAAATGCAGTCGATCTACGACATCTCCAACGAGTTCTTCGAGCTTTTCCTCGGTCCGACCATGGGCTACACCTGCGGATACTACGAACGCGACGACATGAGCACCGACGAGGCCCAAAACGCGAAGTTCGACCTGGCGCTGGGCAAGCTCAATCTGGAACCGGGGATGACGCTGCTCGACGTCGGGTGCGGCTGGGGTGGCGCCATGCAGCGGGCGATCGAGCGCTACGACGTCAACGTCATCGGACTGACACTGAGTGAACGGCAACGGGAGTACGCGTTGGCCAAGCTGGCGAGGGTTCCCACCAACCGCACCGTCGAAGTCCGGCTGCAGGGTTGGGAGGAGTTCGACGAGAAGGTCGACCGGATCGTGTCCATCGGCGCGTTCGAGCATTTCGGCCACGATCGCTATGACGCGTTCTTCACCAAGTCCTACGAGGCACTGCCGTCGGACGGCACGATGCTGCTGCACACCATCACCGGCGTCAATCTCGCCGACGGGGAGAAGCTGGGCCTGAAGATGACCTTCGAACTGGCCCGATTCGCCAAATTCATCATGACCGAGATCTTCCCGGGTGGCCGACTGCCGTCGGTGTCCATGGTCGAGGAACGGGCCACCGCGGCCGGATTCGACGTCACCCGGGTGCAGATGATCGGACCGCACTACGTCAAGACCTTGCAGGGGTGGGCGGCCGCACTGGAGGCCCACCGCGACGAGGCGGTTGCCGCGCAGTCGCAGGAGGTCTACGACCGCTACGACAAGTACCTCAACGGCTGTGTTCGGCTGTTCCGCGAGGGCTATACCAACCTTGGTCAGTTCACCCTGCAGAAGTAGGCCGGCGATGCCTGCAGTTCAGTCGTAGGTGACTTCGACGGCATCCGAGGTCGGATGCGCCTGGCAGGCCAGGATCAGTCCGTCGGCCAGATCATCGGACTCGAGGACGTCGTTGGTCTCCATCTCCACCTCGCCACTGACCACGGTCGTGGCGCAGGCACCGCAGTGCCCCTCGCGGCAGGAGAACGGAGCGTCGACGCCCTCGGCGAGCAGGACGTCGAGAAGTTTCTCGCTGCGCGGCCAGGACACCGTGTGAGTCTGCCCGTCGAGATGCACGATGGCGGTGGCCGGAGTGTCGTTGCTCGTCACGGGGCGCAGGATCCCTTCTAGAACTAGAACACGTTACAGAAATGACAATACGGTGAACTACCAGCTACGGGTCAGCTCTGCTCGACACAAATCGTAACGTGTTCTAGTCTGAGGGGCAGTAACGCATTCCCAGGAGGCATGTAGTGACGTCCATTCAGCAGCGCGACGCGCAGACGGTGCTGGCCGCCATCGACGAGATCCTTCCCCGGCTCAGCGGGCGTGCGGAGGAGGCCGAGAAGCTGCGGCGTCTGCCCGACGCCAACATCGCCGACCTCGAGGATGCGGGCTTCTTCAGGATGCTCCAACCGGAACAGTGGGGCGGTCTGCAATGCGACCCGACCCTGTTCTTCGAGGCGGTCCGCCGGATCGCCAGCGCCTGCGGATCGACCGGGTGGGCCGGTGGAATCCTTGGTGTGCACAACTGGCACCTCGCGCAGTTCGACCAGCAGGCCCAGGACGACGTGTGGGGGGACGACTCGGCGGTGCGGGTGTCATCCTCCTACGCGCCGATGGGCGCGGGCACCGTGGTCGACGGTGGTTACCTGGTGAACGGAACCTGGCTGTGGTCCTCCGGCTGCGACCACGCCACCTGGACCTTCGTCGGCGGGCCGGTGATCAAGGACGGCCGCCCGGTGGACTTCGGCAGCTTCCTGATGCCGTTGGGGGACTACCAGATTCGCGACGACTGGAACGTGGTGGGCCTGAAGGCGACGGGCAGCAACACGCTGATGGTCAAGGACGTGTTCGTGCCGCGTCATCGGTTCCTGTCCTACGGCGCGATGAACGACGGTTCCGCCGGTGGTCTGCAGAACAACACCGCGCCGGTGTACCGGATGCCCTGGGGCACCATGCATCCCACCACGATCTCCAGCCCGATCGTCGGCATGGCCTACGGCGCCTACGCCGCCCACGTCGAGCATCAGGGCAAGCGGGTGCGTGCCGCGTTCGCCGGCGAGAAGGCCAAGGATGATCCGTTCGCGAAGGTCCGCATCGCCGAGGCGGCCAGCGATATCGACGCCGCCTGGCGCCAGTTGAGCGGGAACCTCGCCGAGGAGTACGCCCTGCTGTGCGCGGGCGAGGAGGTCCCGATGGAACTGCGGGCCCGGGCCCGCCGTGACCAGGTGCGTGCGACCGGCCGGGCGATCGCCTCGATCGACCGGCTGTTCGAGGCCGCGGGAGCCACCGCACTCAACAACGACCAACCGCTGCAACGGTTCTGGCGCGACGCCCACGCCGGCCGCGTCCACGCCGCCAACGACGCCGAGCGCGCCTATGTGATGTACGGCAATCACGAGTTCGGGTTGCCCATCGGCGACACGATGGTCTAGGCCGGATGACGTCCTTCATCCGCGAAGCCGAGTCGCAGCAGGACCTGACCTTCGAGTCCACCTCCCGGTTTGCCCAGGTTCGATCCGGGGACCGCGATCTGCGTCTGCATTACCACGAGGCCGGAGAGAGCAACGGCCAGACCGTCGTGCTCCTGCACGGCGGCGGCCCCGGTGCGTCGAGTTGGTCGAACTTCGGCCGCAACATCGCCGTCCTCGCTCGCCACTTCCACGTCATCGCCGTCGACCAACCCGGCTACGGGCACTCCGACAAGTTCACCGAGCACGAGCAGTACAACCGCTACAGCGCCAACGCAGTGCTGGCGCTGTTCGACCACCTCGGGGTGGAAAGGCCTGCGCTGGTGGGTAACTCGCTGGGTGGGGGGACTGCGGTGCGCTTCGCGCTGGACAACCCGGAGCGGGCTGGACGGCTGGTCCTGATGGGCCCGGGCGGGCTGAGCGTCAACCTCTTCGCACCCGACCCGACCGAGGGCGTCAAGCTGCTGGGCAGGTTCACCGCCGAGCCGACCCGCGAGAACATGGAGCGATTCCTGCGGATCATGGTCTTCGATCAGAAGCTCATCACCCCGGAGCTGATCGACGAACGGTTCGCCATCGCCAGCACCCCGGAGTCCCTGGCCGCCGCCCGTGCGATGGGCAAGTCGTTCGCCGGCCCGGATTTCGAACTGGGCATGATGTGGCGCGAGGTCTACAAGCTGCGCCAGCGGGTACTGCTGATCTGGGGCCGAGAGGATCGGGTGAACCCGCTCGACGGGGCGCTGGTGGCGCTCAAGCAAATTCCGCGTGTGCAGTTGCACGTGTTCGGCCAATGCGGGCACTGGGCCCAACTGGAGAAGTTCGACGAGTTCAACAAGCTGACCATCGACTTCCTCGGGGGTGCGTGATGAGCGGGCCGGGCATCCGATCACTGGGCTATCTGCGCTTTGAGTCCACCGACGTCGCTGCGTGGCGGGAGTACGGCCTGAAGGTGCTCGGCATGGTCGAGGGCAAGGGCTCGGTGGATGGTGCGCTGTACCTGCGGATGGACGACTTTCCCGCGCGGCTGGTTATCGTGCCGGGCGAACATGACCGCCTTGCGCAGGCTGGTTGGGAGTGCGCGAACGCCGAAGGCCTGCAGGGGGTCCGGCACGCCCTCGATGTGGAGGGGGTCCCCTACAAGGAGGCGACCGCAGCCGAACTCGCCGACCGGCGCGTCGATGAGATGATCGCCTTCAGTGACCCCTCGGGCAACCGCCTCGAGGTGTTCCACGGCGCCGCACTCGAACACCGCCGGGTGGTCAGCCCCTACGGCCACCGGTTCGTGACCGGTGAGCAGGGCTTGGGTCACGTGGTGCTGTCCACCCGCGATGACGCGGAGGCACTGCACTTCTACCGCGACGTTCTGGGTTTCCACCTGCGCGATTCCATGCGACTGCCGCCCCAGTTGGTCGGCAGGCCCGCCGACGGACCGCCGGCTTGGCTGCGGTTCTTCGGTTGCAACCCCCGCCACCATAGCCTCGCATTCCTGCCGATGCCGACCCCGAGTGGTGTGGTCCATCTGATGGTCGAGGTCGAGGGTAGCGACGATGTGGGACTGTGCCTGGACCGGGCGTTGCGGCGCAAGGTGCCGATGTCGGCGACCCTGGGCCGGCACGTCAACGACAAGATGCTGTCCTTCTACATGAAGACCCCCAGCGGGTTCGACGTCGAATTCGGTTGCGAGGGAATGCAGGTCGAGGATGACGACTGGATCGCCCGGGAAAGTACGGCGGTCAGCCTGTGGGGTCACGACTTCAGCGTCGGCGCTCGCTCCGACTAGGGTCGGATATGGCTGAGCAGATCGATCCCCGGGCCTTTCGGCAGGTACTCGGGCAGTTCTGTACCGGAATCACCATCATCACCACGGTCCATGACGACGTTCCGACCGGCTTCGCCTGCCAGTCTTTCGCCGCTCTGTCGCTGGAACCGCCCCTGGTGCTGTTCTGCCCCACGAAGCTCTCTCGGTCCTGGCAGGCCATCGAGGCCAGCGGGCGGTTCTGCGTCAACATCCTGACCGAGAAGCAACGCGAGATCTGCGCCCGCTTCGGGTCCCGCGAGCCGGATAAGTTCGCCGGGGTCGACTGGCACCACTCCGAACTCGGCTTGCCGGTGATCGAGCATTCCCTCGCCCACATCGACTGCACCGTTCACGCGGTGCACGACGCCGGTGATCACTTCGTCGTCTTCGGCCTGGTGCAGTCGCTGTCGGAGGTGCCGGCGGTCAAGCCGCGACCGTTGCTGTTCTACCGCGGGGGATACACCGGCATCGAACCCGATAAGAACACCCCGGCGCAGTGGCGCGACGACCTCGAGTCGTTCCTGACCATGACCTCGCCCGACACCTGGCTCTAGCCCCGCCGCACCCCGCCCGCGAGCAGACGGCAAATGTCTCGTACACCGGCGTGTCGCGGACCTTTCTCGTCTGCTCGGCGAGGCCATACCCGTGAACTTCTCTTGAACGGTCAGCGGCCCAACCACGGGCCCAGTCGACGCAGCGCCTCGTCGATGTCGGATCCGGGTCCGGCGAAGGACAACCGCACGAAGGCGCCGCCGGCCCGGGTGTCGAAGTCGATGCCCGGCGCGAGGGCCACACCCGTCTCTGCCAGCAGAGTCCGGCAGAACAGCAGCGAGTCGGAGGTGATGTCGGAGATGTCGGCATAGATGTAGAAGGCCCCGTCGGCGGGCGCGAGTCGGGTGATCCCGAGCCCGCGCAGTCCCGCGACGAGCGTCTGCCGGTTGTCGGAATACCGGTCCAGGTGGCCGCGCGCTTCGGCGAGCGCCTCGGGGGTGAAGGCCGCGACCGCGGCGTACTGCGGGAGTACCGGCGGGCAGATGTTGAAGTTGCCTGTCAGGCAGTCCACCGCCCGGCGCAACTCGGCAGGGACCAGCAGCCAGCCCAACCGCCAGCCAGTCATCGCGAAGTACTTGGAGAAGCTGTTCACCACAACGGCATTGGTCGAGGTCTGCCAGGCACACGAGGTTTCGGGTGCACCGGGGTAGACCAGTCCGTGGTAGACCTCATCGCTGATCAGGCGCACACCTTCGGTGTCGCACCAGCGCGCGATCGCGTCCAACTCGGCGGGGTCGATCACGGTGCCGGTCGGGTTGGCCGGGCTCGCCACGATCACGCCACGCACCGGCGGGTCGAGGTCGGCCAGCATCTGAACCGTCGGCTGGAAACGGGTTGCCGGGCCGCACTCGATCTCGACGACTTCGCAGCCCAGTGCCGACAGGATGTTGCGGTAGCAGGGATAGCCCGGGCTGGCGAGGGCGACCCGGTCCCCGACGTCGAAACAGGACAGGAACGCCAGCAGGAAACCACCGGAGGACCCGGTGGTGAGCACCACATCGTCGATATCGACCGCTACTGCGTAGCGGTCCCGGTAGGACTGTGCGATGGCGGCGCGAAGTTCGGGAATGCCGAGTGCCACCGTGTATCCCAGGCTTCGGGTGGCCAGCGCCTCGGCGGCTGCGGCACGTACCGGGGCGGGCGCGCCGACGCTGGGTTGTCCGGCGGAGAGGTTCACCAGATCGCCGTGGGTGCGCTGCCGTTCGGCGGCGGCCAGCCAGACGTCCATCACGTGGAACGGCGGGATGCCGGCCCGCAACGCCACCCGAGTGTTCACCCCGGTGAGGCTAGAGCACTTCCGAGGCCAGCGAACGCAGCTGCTCGCGGGGCGGCCCGAAGAGCTGCGCGCTGCTGTGCGCACGCTTGAAGTAGAGCTGGATGTCGTGCTCCCAGGTGATGGCGATGCCGCCGTGGAGCTGGATGGCCTCGCCGGCCACCGTGCAGAACGTCTCGCTGGCGGCCAGCCGGGCCAGGGACGCGGTGACCGGGCCGGGCTCGGCGATCGCGTCGCCGACCACCGCGCGGGCGGCCTGTACCGCGACGTAGAGGTCGGCCATTCGATGCTTGAGGGCTTGGAAGCTGCCGATGGGGCGCCCGAACTGGACCCGCTGTTTGGTGTACGCGACGGTGAGGTCCAGGCACCGTGCCGCCCCGCCGATCTGCTCGGCGGCCAGCAGGATCGCCGCGATGTCGGCGATGCCGGGGTCCCTGGCGACCGCGGTGGCCGAGCCCGGGCGGACCCGGCCCAACCGTCGGGTCGGGTCCAGGGTGTGCGCCCCCTCCGCACTCACCTCGGTCCAGCGCAGGATTCGGCCGTCCTCGACGGCGAGAACCACATCGGCGATGTCACCGTTGAGCGCATAGTCGTGATCGAAAACCACCGTGCCGATCGACGAGCCCGCGGCCAGCGCCTCCAGGGTCTCGCCGTCGGGCGGATCGGCCGCCAGCAACGACACCTCCGCCAAGGTGGTGCCCAATAGCGGGGTCGGCACCAGGTTACGGCCGAGTTCCTCCAGAACCGCTGCGGCATCGGCCAATTCGCCACCCGCTCCGCCGAACTCCTCGGGCACCAGCAGCGCGGCCACCCCGACCTGCTCGCACAGTCTGGTCCACAGCGCTTCGTCGTAACCGCGGTCCGAATCCATGGCCCGCCGTACCGCCTCGGGGGAGGCGTGTTTGTCGACAATGGCCGCGACGGTCTGGCGCAGCAGTTGGCGTTCCTCAGTGGTGCTCATGAATCCTCTCCGGCTCCGCCATGCTGTGGAAGGTCGGCGGCTCCGCCGCACAGTTCAGCCAGTACCCGGCGGCGGTGCAGAGTCGGATCGCCCCACGCCGAATACAGGGCCTGGACCCGCAGCAGCCACTGCGACAGATCATGTTCGGCCGTGTAGCCGATCGCGCCGTGGGTCTGCAACGCGGCACGCGCCGCCAGCAGTGCGGCATCCGAGGCGGCGGCCTTGGCGGCGCTGACGTCGCGGGCGATGTCCGGGGAGTCCCCCGACACCGACAGCGCCGCCCCGTAGATCAGTGGCCGGGCCAAGTCCAGCGCGATGTGTACGTCGGCGAGTGTGTGCTTGATCGCCTGGTAGCTACCGATCACCCGGCCGAACTGGCTGCGCTGCCCGGCGTAGTCCACGGTCATCCCCAGCATCGCCTGCCCGGCTCCGACGAGCTGCGCGGCGGTGGCCAGCGCGCCGAACTCGTAGGCCCGCGCGGTGTCTGCCGGGCGGGATTCCGCCGACGGTTCCACATCGAACAGTCGTCGGCCCGGGTCCACGGAGTCGTACGCCGCCATGGGCGCCGCCTCGCTGACCGCCCCGTCCCGGGCGAGCAGCACCAGTCCGGCGAAGTCGGCGTTCACCGCCCGGGGCACGGCGGGAGGCATCGCCACCGATGCGATCAGGTCGCCGGCGGCCAGCGCGGCGGACCGGGCGTCGCGCGCCATCAGCACCGGCGCGACCGCGATCGACTCGGTGATCGGCCCGGGCACACACCAGCGGCCCAGTCTCTCAGCGGCGACGACGAGATCCACCGGGTCGGCCCCGATGCCGTCGAACTCCTCGGGGACGGCCAGTGCGGTGACGCCGAGTTCAGCCAGTAGGCGCCAGATCGTGCGGGCCGGGCCGGTGTCCCCGCCCGCCCAGGCCCGCACCGCGGCCGGAACGTCGGCACCACCCAGGGCGGCGTCGATACTCGCCGCGAAATCACGCTGCTGCTCGTCGAGGGTGAACTTCATGACTTCGGCGCACCGTCACGGGGAAGCCCCAACAGCCGCTCGGCGATGATGTTGCGCTGAATCTCGTT
>SYAB01000286.1 GCA_005787665.1 Actinomycetota bacterium | reverse complement strand
TGCCGCCGTACTTGCTGTAGATGACGGTGTCGCCCTCGGAGACATCCAGCGGAATCCGCTTCTCCCCGTCCTCGTCCCAACGGCCGGGGCCGACGGCGACAACGGTGCCTTCCGGCGGCTTCTCCTTGGCGGTGTCAGGAATGACGAGACCCGACGCGGTGGTCGTCTCGGCCTCGTTGGCCTGGACGAGGATCTTGTCCTCGAGGGGCCTGATGTTCACGCTCGCCACGTGGTCCTCCACTTTTCGATTAACCAGGTGTTCGGCATTCGTCCGTACCCTCGCGCCGTCGTCGCGGGTGCCGACCCGGGGGCTTGTCCGTCTGCCACCTAGCACTCTATACACGAGAGTGCTAGCACTCAAGGGGGGGTGGCTGCGATTCGCCGAGGGCGAAGTCAGCGTCCGCCCGAACCGTCGAACGCACTGGGGTCGATCAGCAGGTGATCGGACACGTCGCCGACCATCTCGACGTCGGCGATCCGCTCGGTGAAGTACCACCCGTGCCCCGCACGGGCGAATCCATCGCGATAGCGGCCCACCACGACCGGTTGCAGCGGTATCCGGTCGGTGGCCTGCACGACACAGAACGTGGACCGCGCGGTGGCGATATCGCCGTCGAGTTCCACGATCGGGTTGAGCACCAGATGGCGGGTCCTGGGGGTGCCGTCGTGAAACCGCCGGGTGGTCATCGCGAACAGTGCGGCGATCTGCTGCGCGCCGGAGACCGTCGCGGTCCGCGCGCCACCGAACCGCGCGCGGGCCAGCAGTGCCCCCAGTCCGTCGAAGTCACCGGCGTCGATCAACTCGGCGTAGCGAAAGATCAGGTCGAGCACCGCCGCGCGGTCGTCTGCGGCGCTCACCGGACCTGCCCGACCGACACCGGCAGGCCCGGATCGCCGGCCACGTCCAACGTCGATGGCGCCGCCCCGGCGGCGACGAGGTGGGCGGCGAATGAGGCGATCATCGCGCCATTGTCCGTACACAGCCGGAGCCGCGGAATACGAAGCTCCAGACCGGCTGCCGCACAACGCTCTTCGGCGAGCTCGCGCACCCGGGAGTTGGCCGCCACCCCGCCGGCGATCAGCAGGGTGGACACTCCCAGATCGGTCGCCGCCCGCACCGACTTGGCGGTCAGCACGTCGGCGACGGACTCCTGGAAACCCGCGGCGATATCGGAGACGGGCGCTTCGGGGTGCGCCTCGACGAAACGGGCCACCGCGGTCTTGAGCCCGGAGAAACTGAATGCGTGCGGATCGTCGCGGGGTCCGGTCATCCCGCGCGGGAAGACGATGGCGCCGCGGTCCCCGGTACGGGCCAGGTCGTCGAGCACCCGGCCACCGGGGTAGCCCAGGCCCAGCAGCCGGGCCACCTTGGCGTAGGCCTCGCCCGCCGCGGCGTCGACGGTGCCGCCTAGTTCGGTGATGGGCTGGGCCAGCGAGCGCAGGTGCAACAACTGGGTGTGCCCGCCGGAGACCAGCAGGGCCACGCTCTCCGGTAGCGGCCCGTGGTCGTAGACATCGGCGGCAAGGTGCCCGCCGAGATGGTTGACCGCGTAGAACGGCACGCCCCAGGCCGCGGCGTAGGCCTTGGCTGCCGCCACCCCCACCATCAGTGCGCCCGCCAGGCCCGGTCCGATGGTGGCGGCCACCACGTCGGGACGTTCGATATCGGCGGCCGCCAGGGCGCGGCGCATGGTCGGCACCAGTGCCTCCAGGTGCGCGCGGGAGGCCACCTCGGGCACGACTCCGCCATAGCGGGCGTGTTCCTCGACGCTGGAGGCCACCTCGTCGGCCAGCAGTGTGACGGTGCCCTCGGCGTCGAGACCCGCGATGCCGACACCGGTTTCGTCACAGGAGGTTTCGATGGCCAGGACGGTTCTCATGCCGGCTCCCTGCGCATGGTGTAGGCGTCGGCCCCGCTGGCCCGGTAGTAGCGCCGGCGCACGCCGACAGCGACGAATCCCAAACTGCGGTACAACTCGAGCGCGGGTTCGTTGTCGGTGCGCACCTCGAGGAAGATCACGGCATCGGGCCCGGCGTGGTCGAGCAGACGGGTCATCAGGCCCCGCCCGATACCGCGCCGCTGATGGGCCGGGTCCACCCCGATGGTGTGGATCTCGTACTCGAACGGCGGAGTGCGTCCCAGTCGGGAGATTCCGGCATAACCGACCAGGATGTCACCGTCGCGGGCCGCGACGTACCGGTTGTGCGAGGCGGCGAGTTCGCGAACGAACGCGGCCCGGGGCCACGGATCGTCACCGTCGAAGAGCTGCTTCTCCAGTTCCGCGCAGCGTCCCGCATCCCCCTCGGCCAGTGCCCCGTAGACAACCGCGCTCACCTCGACGCGGCCCGTTCGGCCAGCGTCTTGGCATCCGGTCGGCGCAGGTACAGCGGCGTCGGCGGGGCCGGGTCGGGCCCCCAGTTCTCGACCGCGGCGAGCAGTCCAGCCGGGCTGGGATGGGCGAATTCGATACGGGTCGCCACCCCGTCGGCCGGCACCTCGGCCGGTGCGCCGACCGCGGGTCCGGCAGTGCGCAGCCCGTCGCGATAACGGGCCCAGTACACCTCGCGGCGCCGGGCGTCGGTGATCACCAGCACCTCGCCGGTGGTCATGACCCCGATGGCGTCCAACGAACAGACCCCGTACACCGGCACCCCTAGCGCGTGCCCGTAGGCCGACGCAGTGGCCATCCCGACCCGCAGCCCGGTGAACGGACCCGGGCCGCAACCGACGACCACGGCGTCCACCTCCGCCAGCCGGACCCCCGCATCGGCGGCGGCCGCAACAACATTCGGTGTCAGCGACTCGGCATGGGCGTGCGCGTCGACGGTGATGCGCTGCGCCAGGGTCGCGATGCCACCATCGGCGTCCCGGCGCAGCAGGGCGGCGATCACCGCGGGGGTGGCGGTGTCGATGGCCAGCACGATGCGCGCCGTCACCGGCTCCACCGCCAGTCCGCCGTCCGGGTCTCCTCATCGGGAGCCCGGGTCAGCACCACGCTCAGATGCCGATCAGCGAGCCGCTCGACCAGGCCCTCGCCCCACTCGACCACGGCGACGGCATCGTCAAGGTCGGTGTCGAGATCCAGCGAGTCCAGCTCGGCGAGCAGGTCGGCGGCGCCGTGATCGAGTAGTCGATAGACGTCGACGTGCACCATCGCCGGACTCCCCGCCCGGGTCGGCCGGTGCACCCGGGCCAGCACATAGGTGGGCGAGGTGACCGGGCCCGCCACCTCCATGCCCCGCGCGATCCCCCGGGCCAGCGCGGTCTTCCCGGCGCCGAGCGGCCCGGACAGCACCACCACGTCACCGGCCCGCAACCCACGGCCGAGCCGTTCGCCGAGCGCGAGCATGTCGGCCTCCGTCGGCAGCACTGCGGTGCCGGATTCGGCGCACACCTCGGTCACGGGGCGCCCTCCCGCAGCCGCCGGGCGAAGGCGACCAGCCGCGACGGAGTGGCCCGTTCCACCAGCCGCACCAGCGCGTCGTTGATCACCTCGGGGCGCTCCATCTGCACCAGGTGCGCGGCACGCGGCACGATCACCAGCAGCGAGTCCGGCAGCGCGGCGGCCATCTCCTCGGAATGCTTGACGGGGGTCAGCAGGTCACGCGATCCGCAGGCGATCAATGTCGGGATCCGGGCCAGCACCGGCAGCGCCGCGGTCTCGTCGTGGACCTCCAGGGCGTGCAGGAACGCCACCAGGGTGTCGATGTCGGTGTCGTGGATCATCGCCTCGTTGAACGCCACCACACTCGGGCTGATGGTGTCC
>SYAB01000003.1 GCA_005787665.1 Actinomycetota bacterium | reverse complement strand
GAGATCGCCTCGTTCAACGAGTTCATCGAACTGCTCACCGATTCCGAGGGCCGCGTCGGGCAGTTCGACCACGTCCTGTTCGACACCGCACCGACCGGGCACACGATCCGGCTGCTGCAACTGCCCGGCTCCTGGACGGATTTCCTCAACGAAGGCAAGGGCGACGCCTCCTGCCTGGGCCCGCTGGCCGGCCTGGAGAAGCAGCGCGCCATCTACGCCGCAGCGGTAACGGCGCTCGCAGATCCGACCAGGACCCGCCTGGTATTGGTGGCCCGCGCCCAGACCTCCACCCTGGCCGAGATCACCCGCACCCACCGGGAACTCGCCGCAATCGGCCTCAACCACCAGTACGTGGTCATCAACGGCGTCCTACCCACCCCTGCCGACGACAGTGACCCACTCGCCTCGGCGATTCACCGCCGCGAACAGGCCGCGATCGCCGCCCTGCCCGACGAACTGCGGGGACTACCCATGGATCAAATCGCACTCAAAGCCACCAATATCGTCGGAATCGACGCCCTGGCAACACTGTTCACCCCCCAGACCAGCACCGGCCAGAGTGCCGAACCCGCGGCCGAGGTGCCCGACGCACCGCTTTCCGCGCTGATCGACCAGATCGCCTCCGGCGACAAAGGGCTGATCATGTGCATGGGTAAAGGCGGGGTGGGCAAGACCACCATCGCCGCCGCGATCGCCGTCGCGTTGGCACAGCGCGGCCACCCGGTGCACCTGACCACCACCGACCCGGCGGGCCATCTCACCGACACCCTGCACGGCACCCTGGAGAACCTGACCGTGTCCAGCATCGACCCCGTCGAGGCCACCCGCGTGTACCGCGAGCACGTGCTGGCCACCAAGGGCGCAAGCCTCGACGACCAAGGGCGACTGATGCTCGCTGAGGATCTGCGTTCTCCCTGCACTGAGGAAGTCGCTGTCTTCCAAGCTTTTTCGAAGGTCATTGCCGAATCACGCCGACATTTTGTGGTCGTCGACACCGCCCCCACCGGACACACCCTGTTGCTGCTCGATGCGACCGGCTCCTATCACCGCGAAGTCGCCCGCCAACTCGGCGACCGGCACTTCACCACACCACTCATGCGGCTGCAGGACCCCGAGCTCACCAAGGTCATCATCGTCGCCCTCGCCGAAACCACGCCGGTGCTCGAAGCCGCCGGCTTGGACGCCGAACTGCGCCGAGCGCAGATCCACCCGTGGGCCTGGGTCGTCAACAACTCCCTGGCCGCCGCCCAACCCACCGCGCCGCTGCTGCGCCGCCGCGCCGCCGCGGAAATCGCCCAGATCGACAGCGTGCGAAACGACTACGCCGACCGCGTCGCCGTCGTCCCGCTGCTGCCGGTCGAACCCGTCGGCATCCCCGCGCTGACACAACTCGCCGACGCCCGCAGCACCGTCACCCGATAAGTGGCGACCCCAGAAGCCGGCGGCGACGCGGCGAACACAGAGGATATCGACGTCGTCGTCGTCGGCGGCGGCCAAGCCGGACTTGCCGCGGGCTACTACCTCCGCCGAGCCGGGCAACGCTTCGTCATCCTCGACGACCAGCCAACCCCAGGCGGAGCCTGGCCACACACCTGGACGTCACTGACACTGTTCTCCCCAGCGCAATACTCCTCCCTGCCGGGGTGGCCCATGCCTAACTGGACCGACGGATTTCCACCGGCTCAGCACGTCGTCGACTACCTGCGCGCCTACGAGCGCCGCTATGAACTGCCGGTGCGACGGCCCATCCACGTGGACGGGGTCGTCCGTGACGGCGACTACCTCCACGTGTCAACCTCCTCCGGCCGGTGGCGGGCACGGCGGGTCATCAGCGCGACCGGCACCTGGCACCAACCTTTCTGGCCGATCTACCCCGGTGCACGCACCTACCGCGGACAACAACTCCACACGGTGCACTACCGCGACGCCACCCCCTTCGCCGGCAAGCACGTCGTGGTGGTCGGGGGCGGCAACTCCGCAGCACAACTGCTCGCCGAAATCTCCGAAACCACCACCACGACCTGGGTCACCCACACCCCGCCCCGGTTCCTGCCCGACGACGTCGACGGCAGGGCGCTGTTCGATATCGCCACGCGGCGGGCCGCGGACCTCGCCGCGGGACGGCCCGACACCGGCGGGATCGCCAGCCTCGGCGACATCGTCATGATTCCCACCGTTCTCGCCGCCCGGGAACGCGGCGTGCTGCACGCAGTCCCAATGTTCGAGGGGTTGTACGCCGACGGGGTCTACTGGCCTGGGCGCCGGCAACGCGCAGACGTCGTCGTGTGGGCCACCGGCTTCCGCCCAGCCCTCGCACACCTGCGACCGATGCACCTGCGAGAGGCCGATGGCACGATCGCTGTCGACGGCACCCGGGCAGTCAAGGAGCCGGCCCTGCACCTTCTCGGCTACGGCGACTGGACAGGACCGGGATCTGCGACTCTCGTCGGCGTGGGACGGTCGGCGCGAGCCGCTGTCCAAGAAATCGTCCCGAGGGCGTCGCCCCCGTAGCCCCACATACGGCGACGGCCCGGGTCCGCCTGCACAGCGATGCCGGCGGCTCGATGACCGCCGGGATGTTGAGGACTGTCGACGAGAAACAAAACAGGCCAGGCCTTTCGGCCTGGCCTGTTTCTTGTGGAGCTGCCGGGAATCGGTCCTGCTCGCGAGAATGCCGTGAACTGGGGAAATGCTG
>SYAB01000285.1 GCA_005787665.1 Actinomycetota bacterium | reverse complement strand
GCCCCCTACAAGGGCATCCACGCCGAACTCGCCCCGACCGGCACCGAGGAACTGGGCACCCGCGCCGAGGCGCTGGGCCGGGCCTTCGTCGACCAGGGCATCACCTTCTCGCTGTCCGGTCAGGAGGAGCGGCCCTTCCCGCTGGATCTGGTGCCGCGGGTGATATCGGCGGCCGACTGGGCCAAGCTCGAAAGCGGGATCGCCCAGCGTGTCATCGCGCTGGAGCGTTTCCTCGACGACGTCTACGGCGATCAGGAGATCTTGCGCGACGGCGTCATCCCGCGCCGGCTGGTCACCTCCTGTGAGCACTTCCACCGGGAGGCGGTCGGCATCGACCCGCCCAACGGGGTCCGCATCCACGTTGCCGGGATCGATATCGTGCGCGACGCCCAGGGCACCTTCCGAGTGCTCGAGGACAACCTGCGTTCTCCGTCGGGGGTGTCCTACGTCATGGAGAACCGCCGGGTGATGACCCGGGTGTTCCCGAACCTGTTCGGCACCCACCGGGTGCGCTCGGTCGACGATTACCCTTCGCACCTGCTGCGCGCACTGCGCAACGCGGCGGCCACCAATGAGTCCGATCCCACCGTCGTGGTGCTCACACCGGGTCCGTTCAACTCGGCCTACTTCGAACACTCGCTGCTGGCCCGCCAGATGGGCGTCGAACTGGTCGAGGGCCCGGACCTGTTCTGTCGGGACAACGTGGTCTACATGCGCACCACCGAGGGCGAGCGCCAGGTCGACGTCATCTACCGGCGTATCGACGACGCTTTCCTGGATCCCATGCAGTTCCGGCCGGATTCGGTGCTCGGCGTCGCCGGGGTGCTCAACGCCGCCCGGGCCGGCAACGTGGTGATCTCCAGCGCGGTCGGAAACGGCGTCGGCGACGACAAACTCGTCTACACCTATGTGCCGACCATCATCGAGTACTACCTCGGCGAGAAGCCACTGCTGGCCAATGTCGACACCCTGCGCTGCTGGCTGGACGACGAGCGCGCCGAGGTCATCGATCGCGCCGACGAACTCGTCATCAAGCCGGTGGAGGGTTCCGGCGGCTACGGCATCGTCTTCGGGCCCTATGCCTCGGAGAAGGAGTTGGCGACGATTCGCCGCAAGATCACCGCCGACCCCCGCGGATGGATCGCTCAGCCCGTCGTGCAGTTGTCGACGGTTCCCACCAAGATCGGCGACACGCTGGCGCCCCGGCACGTCGACCTTCGGCCGTTCGCGGTCAACGACGGCGAGCGGGTCTGGGTTCTGCCCGGGGGACTGACCCGGGTCGCCCTGACCGAAGGCTCGCTGGTCGTCAACTCCAGTCAAGGTGGGGGATCCAAGGACCCCTGGGTGCTGGCGTCGCGGGCCTCGCCGGCCGCCCGTGAACTGTCGGCCGCCCAGGTGGTGCGGACGCTGCCGCGTTCGACCGCCGCCGAGATGCACCCGCCCCAGCAACAGACCCTTGCCGGCCATCAGCAACAGCAACAGCAACAGCAAAAGCAGAGCGGGGATCAGTGATGCTGGCTCGCAATGCTGAAGCGCTGTACTGGATCGGCCGCTATGTGGAGCGGGCCGACGACACCGCCCGCATCCTGGACGTGACGGTGCACCAACTGCTGGAGAACTCCAGTGTGGACCCCGATCAGGCGTCCCGGGTGCTGCTGGAGGTGCTCGGTATCGAGCCGCCGAAGACCCGTCTGGACATGTGGTCGCTGACCGACCTCGTCGCCTTCCACCGCGATCTGCCCGGCGGTTGCTCGATCGTCGATGCGATCAGCGCCGCCCGGGAGAACGCCCGCTCCGCGCGGGAGGTCATCTCCGGGGACATGTGGGAATGCCTCAATACGACCTATAACGCGATGCCCGAACGTGAACGTGCGGCCCGGCGGCTGGGTCCGCACGAGTTCTTCACCTTCATCGAGGGCCGGGCGGCGATGTTCGCCGGACTGTCGGACTCCACGCTCTCGCGCGACGACGGCTACCGATTCCTGGTGCTCGGTCGGGCGCTGGAGCGGGTCGACATGACCGCACGGCTGCTGCTGTCCCGGGTGGGCGACAGCGCATCCTCGCCGACCTGGGTCTCTGTGCTGCGGGCCGCCGGAGCCCACGACACCTACCTGCGCACCCATCGCGGCGTCCTGGACGCCAACCGGGTGGTCGAGTTCATGTTGCTGGACCGGCAGTTCCCGCGCTCGGCGTTCTACTCGCTCAAACTTGCCGAGCACAGCCTCGACGAGTTGATGCGTGGCCTCAGCGACCGGACCGGCAGCGGGGCCGAAGCGCGGCGACTGCTCGGCCGGGCCCGCAGCGAACTGGAGTTCGTCCGGCCCGGGGCGGTGCTCGACTCGCTGGAGAATCGGCTGGCCGGACTGCAGGCCACCTGCCATGACGTCGGAGAAGCGCTGGCGCTGCGGTATTTCCGGTTCTCGCCCTGGGTCGAATGGACCGATGCGGGTCAGGGCGGCGGAATCCTCGTCGCCGAGGGGATCAAGGACGGGGAGCACTGATGTGGCGGATGCGCGTCGTGCACGCGACCGGGTACGCCTACAAGACGCCGGTCACCGCGTCCTACAACGAGGCGCGGCTCACCCCGAGATCGGACTCCCGCCAGAACGTCATCATCAACCGGGTCGAGACCGCTCCCGCCACCCGTTCCTACCGTTACGTCGACTACTGGGGCACCGCGGTGACCACGTTCGACCTGCACGCGCCGCATGTCGAACTTGAGGTGACCTCGTCCTCGGTGGTCGAAACCGACAAGCCCGAACCGCCGCGGAGCACCATCGGCTGGGATGCCCTGCGCTCCGACGCGGTGCTGGACCGCTACAGCGAGGTCCTCGGGACGACCCGCTACACGCCCGACTCCAAGCGCACCGACCGGGTCGCCCGGCAGGTCGCCAAGGGCCGCGATCCGCGACTGGCCGTCCTGGCTGCCGTCGATTGGGTCCGCAGCGAACTGACCTATGTTCCGGGAACGACGGGCGTCCACTCCTCCGGATTGGACGCCCTGCGCAAGGGCAAGGGGGTGTGCCAGGATTTCGCCCATCTTTCCCTGATCCTGTTGCGTTCCATGGGGATTCCCGCTCGCTATGTCTCAGGCTATCTGCACCCCCAGGAGGACGCGGTGATCGGGGAGGCCGTGGCCGGGGAGAGTCACGCCTGGATCCAGGCCTGGATCGGCAGTTGGTGGAACTACGACCCCACCAACCACAGCGAGATCAACGAGCAGTACGTCAGTGTGGGTTTCGGGCGAAGCTATGCCGATGTGACGCCGTTGAAGGGTATCTACCTGGGGCAGGGTTCCAGCGATCTGGACGTGGTCGTCGAGATGACCCGGCTGGCCTGACGGCTCAGTCCACCGACACCCTCAGCAGGTCGTCGCCCAGTTCGATGCGGCCGTCGAACTCCGCGGCGGCCAGCGTCCGCCACTGATCTTCCTGCCCGGGGACCAGGGGCGGCACGTAATGGGTCAGCACCAGGGTGTCCACCCCGGCGCGCGCCGCGGTGGCCGCGGCCTGCTCCACCGAGGAGTGGTAGTCCAGGATGTCGCGGATCCGCTGAGCCGGCATCTGCTCCACCAGATCCTTGCGGATCGCGGTGTGCACCAGGACGTTCGCGCCCTGGGCCAGTTCGTCGAGCGTAGCGCACGGGACGGTGTCGCCGGCCAGCACCACCGAGGCGTGGCCATGGGTCACCCGGAAGGCGATCGTCGGTTCCACCGGGCGGTGGTCGGTCGGTGCGACGGTGACCCGGACGCCGCCGGAGTTCCATACCAGGCCCTCGACGTGCTCGTGGACCTCGACCCGGGGCCCCTCGGTGATATCGGCATGGTGGCCGATGCGGTAGGAGATGTCCGGGGCCAGCATCGCCAGGGTCGCGTCCACCAGGGCCCGGGTGCCCGGGGGGCCGATGACGGGCAGCGGATTGGGCCCGAGCGTGGTGACCCAACGGGTGGTGATGACATCGGACAGGTCGGTGATGTGGTCGCTGTGCAGGTGGGTCAGCAGGAGGGCGGAGATCCCGGCGGCCCCCACCCCGGCCGCGGCCGCCCGCATCAGCACGCCGCGGCCGCAGTCCACCAGCAGGACCTGATCGCCGGCCTTTACCAGGGTCGACGGCCCGGCCCGGTTCGGGTCGACCATCGGGCTGCCGGTCCCGGTCAGGATGATGTCCATCTGTTCTGCATACCCGAAACCGAGGCTCTTCCGCAGCAGGCGCCGTCGCCGTAGCCTGATGTGACGTCAATCACACACCAGGGGGCGCTCATGCGGATCGCCGACATTCTGCGCGCGAAGGGTTCGGCGGTGGCCACCGTGACCGCCACCACGACGGTCACCGGACTGCTCGCCGAACTCGGGGTCCACAACATCGGCGCGGTCGTGGTGATCGGCGGCGCCGGCGACACCGTCGGGATCGTCGGCATCGTCTCCGAACGCGACGTCGTCCGTCACCTCCGCGAGCGGGGTTCGGAGTTGTTGTGCAGCCCGGTCGTCGACATCATGAGCCCGGTTGCGGTGACGTGCGCCCCGGACGACCCGGTGGACGACCTGGCCGCGTTGATGACCAACAACCGGGTGCGCCACGTGCCGGTTCTCGACGGCGGCCGGCTGGCCGGCATCGTCAGCATCGGCGACGTGGTGAAGATCCGGATGGAGGAACTGGCCGCCGAGCGTCAGCAGTTACGGGCCTACATCACCCAGGGCGGGTGAGCGGTCAGCTCCAGGAATTGCTGAGCGGTCAGCTCCAGGAGTAATCGGCGCGCAGCCGCGCGGCGACCACCTCGAAGGCGGTCCGCTCCACGATGGCGCCCTCCCGGCGGATGCTCTCCTCGGGGACGTCGAGCACCAGGTCGAGGCGGACCCAGCTGGGCCGGCCGTCGTAGTCCCAGCTCCCCGAGCCGATGGCCCCCCAGCTCGGGTCGTGGGCGTGGTGGGCCTGGCTGGACAGCATCAGGCCCAGCAGGGTCCGCTGGTCCCGGCCCACCACCAGCACCGGCCGGTCCTTGC
>SYAB01000284.1 GCA_005787665.1 Actinomycetota bacterium | reverse complement strand
GAGCCGTTCTCCGCGGTCGACCCGGTGGTCCGCGACGAACTGCAGGCCGAGATCCTGCGCCTACAGAGCGAGTTGCACAAGACCATCGTCTTCGTCACCCATGACATCGACGAGGCAGTCAAACTCGGCGACGCGGTCGCGGTGTTCGGTGCGGGCGGCACGTTGCAGCAGTACGATACCCCGGCGCGGCTGCTGTCCAACCCGGCCAATGACTTCGTGGCCGAGTTCATCGGCAATGACCGCGGTTACCGGCTGCTGCAGTTCTTCACCGCGTCGACCCTGATTCTCAAACCCGTTGCGACCGTGAGCGAGGACGGAATCGATGACCTGGTGCTCGCGGAGGACGAGTGGCGACTGGTCACCCGACCCGACGGTTCGCCGTTCGGATGGATCGATGCCGACGGTGTCGAGTGTCACCGCGACGGCGACACGCTCTATGACAGTGTGACCGCGGGTGGTTCGCTGTTCCGCCCCGGAGGCACGCTGCGAGCCGCCCTCGATGCCGCGCTCTCCTCGCCCGCCGGTGTCGGAGTGGCCGTCGATGACGCCGGCGCCGTCCTCGGCGGCACCATGGCCGACGACGTCATCGACGCACTCGACGAACAGCGGCGAGCCGAGGAGCCAGAGCACCCTCCCCGGGCGGATTCAGAGGAAGACTGACATCCCGTGCATTATCTGCTCACCCACCTCGACAAGGCCTGGGCGCTGGCGCTCATCCACCTTCGGCTCTCGCTCATCCCGGTGGTGCTGGGCTTGCTGATCGCGGTGCCCCTGGGCGCGCTGGTCTGGCGGCACGCCACGCTGCGGCGGCTGACCACCCTGGCGGCCAGCATCATCTTCACCATCCCCTCGTTGGCGTTGTTCGTGGTGCTGCCGCTGATCATCCCGACCCGCATCCTCGACGAGGCCAACGTCATCGTCGCGCTCACGCTCTACGCCACCGCACTGCTGGTGCGGGCGGTCCCGGAGGCGCTCGACGCCGTCCCGGCCGCCGTCCGCGACGCCGCCGCCGCGGTCGGCTACACCCGAATCGGCCAGTTGCTCAAAGTTGAACTGCCGCTGTCGGTCCCGGTGCTCACCGCGGGCTTGCGGGTGGTCGCCGTGACGAACATCTCCATGGTGGCGGTGGGTTCGGTGATCGGAATCGGTGGGCTGGGAACGTGGTTCACCGAGGGGTATCAGGCCGACAAGAGTGATCAGATCGTCGCCGGGATCATCGCCACCTTCGTGCTGGCGGTGATCGTCGACGTCCTCATCCTGCTTGCCGGCCGGCTGATCACACCCTGGACCCGCAGCGCGCCGCGCCGTGCGCCGGCGAAGGCGGCCGCGTGAATTTCCTGCAACAGGCCCTCGACTTCATCGTCACGGCCGAGAATTGGCAAGGCAAGGCCGGACTCGGTGCCCGCATCGCCGAACATCTGCAGTACACCGGGATCGCCGTCGCGGTCTCCGCACTCATCGCGATCCCGATCGGCCTGCTGATCGGACACACCGGCCGGGGTTCCTTCCTGGTGGTCACCTCCGTCAACGCGTTGCGGGCGCTGCCCACCCTCGGGGTCCTGCTGCTCGGTGTGCTGCTGTGGGGTCTGGGCCTGCTACCGCCGACTGTGGCCCTGACCCTGTTGGGAGTTCCGCCTCTGCTGGCCGGAACCTACGCCGGCGTCGCCAACGTCGACCCGAAACTGACCGACGCCGCGCGGGCGATGGGGATGTCCGAACGGCGGGTGCTGACCCGGGTGGAGATTCCCAACGCGATGCCGCTGATCCTCGGTGGCCTGCGCACGGCCACCTTGCAGGTGGTGGCCACGGCGACGGTGGCGGCCTACGCGAGCCTGGGCGGGCTGGGCCGCTACCTGATCGACGGCATCAAGGTGCGGCAGTTCTACCTTGCCCTGGTGGGAGCGCTCCTGGTCACGGTGCTGGCGTTGCTGCTCGACGGGATACTCGCGGTCGCGGTGTGGGCCTCGGTTCCGGGAACGGGTCGTCTCCGGCGGCGCCTGCCCCAGCCGTTGCTCGACGACGAGGTTCGGTTGGCGGCCGGGACGGGGGCCCGGAATCCCGGCTACGACGGCGGCCGGGCGTCCCCTACGGTGGAGGGGTGGTGACTACAGCCGAGGGTGCCGGTAAGCGGGAGTGGCCCGCGATTCTGACCTGGCGCTCCCAGGACCTGTCGCGGATCGAGTCGGCCCGCGTCCAACTGTCCGGTAACCGGATCAGGGCCCACGGCCGGATCGTCGCGGCAGCCACCGCCGCCAACCCGGCCTTCAGCGCCTCCTATGACCTGGTGACCGATGACACCGGCGCCACCAACCGGCTCTCGCTGAACGTCAGTGTCGCCGAGCGGGACCGGCAGGTGTCACTGGCGCGCGACGAGGAGAACATGTGGTTGATCACCGACCACGAGGGTGAGTCGCGGGAAGCCTTCGACGGCGCGCTGGACGTGGACGTCGTGTTCAGCCCCTTCTTCAACGCGCTGCCGATCCGCCGTACCGGCCTGCACCGCACCGCGGAGTCGCTGCGCGTCCAGGTCGCCTACGTCTACCTGCCCGAACTGACGATCAGCCCCGCGACGATCGCCTACACCAGCTTCGGCGGTGAGGGCATCAGACTGAACTCGCCGGTCGCCGACACCACCATCGTCGTCGACGACGACGGTTTCATCGTCGACTATCCGGGCCTGGCAGAGCGGATCTGATCACGGCGCCGGCCCGCCCGGCGGCGGCGAGTTCGGCACGCCAGTTCGGTTCGCCGATCTCGGTGGCGACGACGTCGGGCCGCGAAAAGCTCTCGAAGCGGACCCGGGCGGCATGCCCGGCCTCCACGAGTTCGGCCACCGAGCCCCTGTCGGCCAGCGACTCCCGAGCCCGGCCCAGTACCTCCAGAGCGTGGTCGAGGGCGGGGACGAGCTGATCGGCGTTGGCCTCGCACATGGCGCGGACCAGATCCGGTGCGGTGCCGGCCACCCGGGTGCCGTCGCGGAACGAACCGGCGGCCAGCGCGAAGGCCAGCGGAACGTCGCCGGCGATGGTGGCCAACGTCTCGGCGAGCAGGTGTGGCAGGTGCGAGATGCTCGCCGCGGCCAGGTCGTGTTCCCCGGAACGGGCCGGCACCACGACGGCGCCGCAGTCCAGGGCGAGCCGCATGACCTCCGACCAGATCTCCGGATCGACGTGGTCGTCCACACTGACCACCCACGGGGCCCCGCGGAACAGCGCGGCGTTTCCGGCCGCCCAGCCGGAGTGCGCGGTGCCGGCCATCGGGTGACCGCCGACGTAGCGCTCCAGCAGGCCCGCCGCGCGCACGTCTTCGAGTACCGCGCCCTTGACGCTGATGACGTCGGTCAGCGGGCACCGCGGGGCCACCGCCACGATGTGACCGAGCAGCTGGGAGACCGCCGGCATCGGAACCGCGAGAACGATCAGGGCGTTCCGGTCCGCGGCCCAGGTCAATACCTCGGTGAGATCGGAACTGACCGAGAAACCCTCCGCGCCGGCCGCCCGGACTGCTGCGGGGGAACGGTTGTAGCCGAACGCCTCCCGCCCCGCAGCTGCCGCCGCGCGCAACACCGACCCGCCGATCAGTCCCAGCCCGAGCACGCACACGGGTGTCTTGGTCACGTTTCCAGGTTGGCACACCCACGCGCCGGACCCCGCCAGCCTCGCGGTCAGCTGGTCAACTGGCCTGGTCGGCGACTAGCGTAGGGCGCCATGGAGGCACAGCGAGCACCGGCGCCCGGATCGGGGGAGACCCCGTTCGGTTTCGCCGTGGCCGTGGTCCGGGAGGGCGTGACCTGGCGCTGTTCCCCGCTGAGCGCCCAGTCCCTGACCAGCCTCGCCGCCGCCGAGACCGAATTACGGGAACTGCGCAGTGCCGGGGCGGTGTTCGGCTTGCTCGACATCGACGACGAGTTCTTCCTTATCGTGCGTCCCGCCCCGTCGGGAACGCGGTTGCTGCTCTCCGACGCCACCGCGGCCCTGGACTACGACATCGCCGCCGAGGCGCTGGAGAAGCTGGACGCCGATATCGCGACCGAGGACCTCGAGGACGCCGACCCGTTCGAGGAAGGCGACCTGGGGGTGCTCGCCGATGTAGGACTGTCCGATGCGGTGCTCGGGGTCATCCTCTCCGAGACCGACCTGTACGCCGACGAGCAGATCGGCCGGATTGCGCGGGAGATGGGTTTCGCCGACGAACTCGCGGCGATCCTCGACCGTCTCGAGCGGTGAGCGGCCCGTCCGAAGACGAGGACCTGATCCGTTCCGCGATCGCCGCCGCGGGGCAGGCCGGACCCGATGACGTGCCGATCGGTGCGGTCGTGTTCGGCGCCGATGGGACCGAACTTGCGCGCGCGGCCAACGCGCGCGAGGCGCTCGGTGATCCGACCGCACATGCCGAGATCCTGGCGCTGCGGGCCGCCGCGGCGCGCCTCGGCGACGGGTGGCGGTTGGAGGGTGCCACCCTCGCGGTGACCGTCGAACCCTGCACGATGTGCGCGGGCGCGCTGGTGATGGCCCGGGTGGGGCGGTTGGTGTTCGGGGCCTGGGAACCGAAGACCGGTGCGGTGGGCTCGCTGTGGGATGTGGTGCGGGATCGCCGATCGACACATCGGCCGCAGGTCCGCGGTGGGGTGCTCGCGCCCGAGTGCGCCGACCTGCTGGACGTGTTCTTCGCGCGCCGGCGCGATTTGGGCTAGTCGGGCGCTGACCGTAAGATTCGCGACGGTGGCGTGTCCGAGCGGCCTAAGGAGCACGCCTCGAAAGCGTGTGACGGGTAACCCCCGTCCGAGGGTTCAAATCCCTCCGCCACCGCCATCTCCGCCCGGCCCGCGCCGTTGACGGCAACATCGCCGCACAGTTAGTGTTCACCCTTAACACAGCAAAATCTCAGGAATTAGCGGAAAACGGGTACCCAGATGTCGGTGGTCGGACGTGGCACGCGAGCCGGAGTGGCGGCCGTGGCGGTGGGGTTGTCGCTGGCTGGACCACAGGCCGCGGGGACCGCGGCAGCCGATGCCGCCGACGGTGACTCGCCCTCGGTGTCGTCCTCCGAGGCCGGGCAGCCGGGATCGCCCGCCAAGGGCAGAGCAACGCGATCGTCGTCGGGCGGCGGGGCCGCCGCCACGACGCCGCGCCGCGCGCGACCGACCCCCACCGTCTCGAATCCGGCGGCCGCCGCGGCATCGGAGGTCCCGACAGCCGGGGACGCGGCCTCGCGCCCCGTTACCAGGGTTCCCGGGCGGCGGTCGGCTCTCGACCGCCCCGATCGTGTGACGCCGAGCATCGATCCGCCGTCCGCGTCGGTGGTGCCTGCGGTCGCCGGAACCTCGGCGGTCGCGGCCGTCGCACCCCGGCCGGCAGCGAGCGCCTACAGGCCGACTCCCGCGGACTGGCGGCCGACGTTCCTGTGGGCCCAGCCGTCCGGCGCCCGGTGTGGCGCGACCGGTCGCGACGATCGGGGTAGCGGTCAACTCGCTCTTCGACTCCGCCGCGAACTGGCTCTCCGGGCTGCCCGCCAACCCGGTCACCGAATTCCTCGAAGGCGCACTGCTGCTCGTCCGTCGCACGCTGGTCAGCATCTTTCCGGCGCTGGGCGTCGGACAGACCACCGGTCAGACCGGCGAATCCGGCGACGCCTATCTGACCGACGCGGAGCTGAACGCCTACCTGCTGGAACTGGCCCAGCAGCAGTACGGCGGGCTCTTCGGGCAGACCGTCCCGGTGTACGGGTACGGGCCCTGGCCGGAGTACTACCTGAAGGTGGACGCCGGCAGTGGCGCCCTCGCCGGCGGAGTCTCCGACACCCACACCCAGGTCGACGGGGTTGATGAGGCCGATTTCGTCGAGACCGACGGGGAGTACGTCTACGTTGCGCACAACGGCCGCTTGACGATCGTGCGCGCCGACCTGACCGTGGCCTCGGAGTCGACGTTCTCCGGGGACGTGGTCGGCTCGTACCTGGCCGGCGACCGCCTGACGGTGATCACCCAGAGCGGCTCCGGCTGGTACGGCCCGACGATGAAGATGGCTTACTGGGGACCCTGGGAGCCGTGGAATCCGCAGACGACCATGACCGTCTACGACGTCTCGGACCGGACGGCCCCGGCGGTGGTGAGCCAGACCGTCTTCGACGGCGGGTACCAGAGTTCGCGCGCGGTCGACGGCGTCGTCTACCTGGTGCTGCAGCGTTCGGTCAACCTGCCCGCTCCGCAGTACACCGAGACCCCGGTGACCAAGGACGGGGACGCCTACCTCGACGGCGAGGCGGACGCCCTGCTGAGGCGCCCCTGGGGCGGCTCCACCATCACCGCCTACCGCACCTACGAGACCTGGGACTCCTACGTCGCCCGGGTCGGGCCGCAGATCGCGACGCTGTCGCTGCCGCACCTCTACGCGGTCGATGCGGACGGCAACCAGGTCGATCTC
>SYAB01000032.1 GCA_005787665.1 Actinomycetota bacterium | reverse complement strand
GGCCTTGACCAATTCCTCCGCCGCTACAACACTCAACGAGGCCACTCCGCCCTCGGCGGACGACCACCCATCAGCCGGCTCGCCGCCTGCGCCTGACAACAACGTGTCAGGTCACGACACCTAGCCGCCACTGCGAACTGCGACGCCGTTCCCTGGTCCCCGGCCGTGGTCGACGTCCCTTCCCATTCAACCGGAGAACACCGGCAGGGCTTCAGGTGAATCACCGTTCGACGGGATTGGCGCCTTCGCCGGGGTCGGCCGATTGGTGGACAGCCGGTCAACCACCTGATGGGTCAGTCTGCTGACAGGTGAGGAGGCCGATTCCGCCGACGATGGGCAGGTGAACACCCTGACCACCCACACGACTCCCACTCACCCTGCCCCCAACGCCCCACGCTCCCCGGCGCCCGAGCAGCGACAACTCCGGCGGGCCGTCGCCGCGGCATACGTCGGGTCGACGGTGGAGTACTACGACTTCTTCATCTTCGGCACCGCTGCGGCGTTGGTGTTCCCGAAGGTGTTCTTCCCGAATCTCAGTCCCGCCATGGCCGCGGTGGCCTCGCTGGGGAGTTTCGCGACCGCCTTCCTCGCGCGCCCGTTCGGTGGCGTGGTCTTCGGACACTTCGGCGATCGCATCGGGCGCAAGAAGACGCTGATGGTCACACTGCTCCTGATGGGCTTCTCGACGGTGGCCGTCGGGCTCTTGCCGTCCACGGCCACCATCGGTGTCGCAGCGCCGCTGATCCTGGTTGCTCTGCGTCTGGTTCAGGGCTTTGCAGTGGGAGGCGAGTGGGCCGGGGCCGCCCTGGTCTGCGTGGAGAACGCGCCGCGGCATCTGCGCGGCCGCAGCTGCATGGTCCTGCAATTGGGTGTCGGAACGGCGGTGGTGCTGGCGAACCTGGCGTTCCTGCTGTCCTATCGCGCCTTCGGCGGGTCGAGTCCGGAGTTCCTCAGCTGGGGATGGCGGGTTCCGTTCCTGATGAGCGCCGTACTCATCGGTGTGGGTTTCTACGTCCGGCGCCATCTCGGGGAGACCGCCGAATACGCCGAAGCCGCCGAGCCCGCACGGGGCCGGCTGCCGATCATCGAACTGCTACGGAACCAGACGCCGCAACTGCTGCTGGCCGCCGGGGCGGCGGCCGGAGCCATCATGCTGCTCTACCAGAGCAGCACCTTCCTGACCGGCTACGCCGAGGCGCACCTGGGTCTGGCCAAGCCGGACATCTTCGCGATCAGCGCCGTCGGTGGGCTATGCCTGCTGGCCGGTATCGCCGTATCAGGGTTCCTGACCGACCGCTACGGACGGCGCCGGATCGCAGCCATCGGCTACGGCGTTGCGGTGCCGTGGTCCCTGGCGATCCTTCCCCTGGTCAAGACCGACGACATGGCGCTCTTCGGCGTCACCGTCATGGTGACCTCGGTGATCGTCGGCCTGCTGATGTCTCCGCTGGCGGCCCTCATCCCGACCGTGTTCGCCGTGCGTCATCGCTACACCGGGGCCGCGATGGCCAACAACCTCGGTGCGATCCTCGGCGGAGCACTGCCGCCAGTGGTTTCGCCGCTGCTGATCGAACACGGCGACCGCGCTGTCGGTCTGATGATGGTCGGGTTCGTGCTCGTCAGTCTGACCAGCGTGGTGCTGCTGCGCGAGGAGGCACCGACTCCATCGGCAGCCGCCGCCCAGCGAGCAGCCGAGCCACTAACGTCGATGTCGTGACACGACAGCGGGTCGACCGGGTCGTCTCAGGCGCCCAGAGCGGCGCCGACCGCGCAGCGCTGGACGCCGCAATCCACCATGGCCGCCGCTACGGCGGGTGGTGTCCGGCCGGTGGCTGGGCGGAGGACTACCCGCACCCTCCGGGTGTGCTCGTGGACTATCCCCTGCTGCGGGCGACCGACAGCCCCGATCCCGCGGTGCGAACCTTTCTCAACGTCCGCGACAGCCACGCGACACTCATCGTGGGGCGCACCGACATCGTCTCGAGCGGAACGGATCTCACATTGCAGACCGCCGCCGAATTGGGCCGCCCGCTGTTGCGGACCGCCGGGGATGCAGCCGAGATCGATCGGTGGCTGTGCGGACTCGGCGTCGCAGTGACGCTGAATGTCGCCGGGCCGCGCGAGAGCGAGCAACCCGGGGTTTATGCGGCCACCTTCGAGCTGCTGGACGTGGTGTTCGGGCGGGATTGACATCCGACGGGCGACAGCGGCCGAAGAGCGTGTTCCCCCATTCGGGGGACGAAACATATCGGTCGGGATCCTGGCCGTTCTACGGACACCGGCAACGGGTTACCGGCGCGACAGTGGATCTCGTCACCTTTCCGATCAAGGAGTTGAATCCCATGAAAATCATCACGATCGTCACCGAAAAGGCATCCGACCGCGAGCTCGCCGCTGTATTGCCACCGAAGGGCGTCGCGTCGGTCGCCATCACGCGGATCTCCGGCCCACGCCCGCCATCCGCCCCGGTCGGCAGTTTTCGCACCTTCAGCAACCCCAACCGGTTTCGCGCCGCGTACCGCGTCGATGTCACGGTGGATGAAGCGGCCGTCGAGACGGTCTTCGACGCCGTCTCCTTCGCCTACGGTGCAGGCTTCCTCAGCGACACCGAAATGTGGGTCAACGATTCGCCGCTTGCCCTGTCCGCCTGACCCCTTTGTGACTCCGACACCCCCGGAACAGGAGGCGGCGATGAGCGCGAGATCAACCACTGCGAACATCGAGACCGCCTACTTCGCGGCCATCGGAGAAGATGGCTTCGAGCCCGGGGACTGGCCGGCTGATCGGCGGCTGCACATCTCGTTGCTCGGACTGCCCGCATTCGTCAAGGAGCCGCCGCTGCCGGACTGGTCGGGTTTCGCAGCCGCCTCGGCGGGCGTGTCGAGATTCAGCCTTCTCAGCCTTCTCCTCGAATAGCGCTCGGCGCGTTGGGAAGTTCTCAGTGCGGCACCCGGTGGTCATCCGGCAGAGTCGAGCTTTAGTGCCATCTCCGCCCTCGGTCGGCGGCGGTGTTCGGCACAATTCTCTTCATTCACGGCCGGTAGACCCGGCGGTCGAGAGGAACGGAGACCGCGCGTGCGCAGTCGAGTGTGGTTCATCACCGGGGCGTCGAGGGGTCTCGGCAAGCAATGGACGCTGGCCGCCCTCGACCGCGGGGACCGCGTGGCCGCAGCCGCACGCGATATCGCGGCGCTCACGCAACTGCGCGACACCTACGGCGAAGCGGTCGAACCGATCCGGCTCGACGTCACCGACCGCGCGGCCTGCGTGGCGGCCGTTGAGGCCGCCCACGACCGGTTCGGCAGGCTCGACATCGTCGTCAACAACGCCGGGTACGGACAGTACGGCTTCATCGAGGAACTCACCGAGTCAGAGGCACGCGCCCAGATGGACACCAACTTCTTCGGCGCGCTCTGGGTGACACAGGCTGCGTTGCCTCACCTCCGGTCACAAGGCGGCGGACACATCCTCGAGGTCTCCTCGATCGGCGGCATCACCGCGTTTCCCAATCTCGGCCTCTATCACGCCTCGAAGTGGGCACTGGAAGGGATGGCACAGGCGTTGGCCGCCGAGGTCGCGCCATTCGGCATCCGTGTCACGATCGTCGAACCCGGGGGGTTTGACACCGAATGGGTCGCCGCGGCACCGCACGCGCGGCCACTGGCCGCCTACTCGGGCCAACGAGCCGAGTTCGAGGCGGCCCGCACAGCACGCAGAGACGACCTCGGTGACCCTTCGGCCTCGCGATCGGCGATCCTGGCGATCGTGGACAGCGCCGATCCGCCGCTCCGAGTGTTTCTCGGCAGACATGCCCTCGGGTACGCCACAACCGAGTACGCGAGGCGACTGGCCGAATGGGAACGTTGGCAACCGCTTGCCGAGCAGGCCCACGGCGGTCAATGCCGTGGGCGCCAGCCCAACTAGACCGCTGCCTGGACCGGTGGGGCCGAGGGCGTTCGAGGGTTTACAACAGTCCGGCGTCGCGTTGCGCCAGGGTCGAGATCGCCGACCAATCCAGATCTCCCCCGCCGGCCGCCAGTAGTGCCAGGAACCGGTCGCGCAGCAGGCTGGCGATGGGCAGCGGAACCTCGAGCTCCTCGGCGGCCGCCAGGACCAAGCGGACGTCCTTGATCCCGAGTCGCGCCGCGAAGCCGGCCGGTTCGAACTCCTCCCGGGCGATCAACCCGCCGTAAGTCTCATAGGCGGGCGCGCTGAATAGGGTGGAGGTGATGACGTCGATGTAGTCGTGCCGGTCGACGCCGGCCTTGGACACCAGCGCCACCGCTTCGCCGAGGGACTCGATGACGGTGGCGAGCAGGAAGTTGGCGCTGAGCTTCACGACGTTGCCCGCGGGAGCGACGTCGGAAACCCGGAAGGTGCGCTGCCCCAACGCGTTCAGCATGGGCATCAGCGGTTCGACCGCCTCCGGCGGCCCGGCGGCGAGCACGAACAGTCTGCCCGCGGCGGCCGCGTCCGGACGGCCGAGAACGGTTGAGGTCACGAACTGCTGCCCGGCCGCGGCGTGTGCGGCCGTCAGGCGCCGGGACAGTCCGACGCTGATGGTGCTCGACGACACGTGGGTGGCCCCGGGGCGAAGTTCGGCGAGGACCCCGCCGTCACCCTCGACGACAGCGGCCACGGCGTCGTCGTTGGCCAGCATGGTGAACACCACGTCCCCGGCGCAGGCCTCGGCC
The DNA here is from genome assembly GCA_005787665.1 of Actinomycetota bacterium. The sequence continues at coordinate 7,895 of SYAB01000032.1, read as the reverse complement.
ACGGTCGCGGCCACGGCCGCGCCCCGCGCGGCGAGATCGTCGGCTTTCCCCGCGGACCGGTTGTAGACGGTGACGTCGAATCCCGCATCGAGCAGGCGGCCCGCCATCGCCGCGCCCATATTGCCCAGCCCGATGAAGCCGACCGCCGGTGAGTTCACGAGATCTGCGCGGAGGCCGACAGCCGCGGCAGCGTCACGAGGACTTCGCCGCCACCAGCGACGGGGTGCCGACCCCGACGGTGATCCGCGGGTCGGCGGCCGGGTCCAGCCAGGTCAGGAGCGACTTCATCTCCTGACGACCGATCGCCACACATCCCCAGGTGGGGTTGCCGTCGGTCACATGCAGGAAGATCCCCGACACCTTGCCCGGAATCCGTTGCGGGTTGACCACCATGTTGACCGCGTAGTCATAGACCGGGCCGGAGTCGTAGAGGTTCTCGGTGATGTTCGACGGGCTCTGCGCGGACCGGACGTGAGTGTTGTACGTCGGCGAACTGGCGTCCTCGTCCCACCAGTCCTGGTCGGTGGCCTGGAAGTACGGCATCTTGGTGCCCGGATTGGGTTCGCGGCCGAACGCCTGATCGAAGCCGAAGGTGCCCTCCGGGGTCCGATAGACACCATCGGCGGGCTCGCCGATCCCCAGTTCGCCGACCATCGCCTTCGTCGGGCCGAGCACGGCCTTCCACTGCTGGCCGACCTTCTGGTAGGCGGTGAGGGTCCCGGTGGTCGCATCGGCGGTGGGCACCCCAACGACCAGCCACTGCGTGGTCTGCGCGGTCGCCGGCATCGACGGCGCCGCGGTCACCGGCGCCGACAGGGACACGCTGAGCAACACCGACCCGCACAGGGCCATCAGGGTCGCAAGGCTTCTGGGCAATTTCACCAGCTCATGGTAGGCAACGCGGGCAGTCCCGACGGCCCGGTGACCGGCCTCGGGGCGAAACCGCCGCCGTTCCGAGACCCGGCGGAGACCGGGGCCACGCCGGCGGGCGGCGGCGATGGTCGCGGTAGGTTCGGAGACACATCCACCGGAGGAGATCGCCATGTCCAACCACTTCACCGGGCTGAGCCTGGGGCCGCCTCTCGGCGATCAGCGTCTCGACCTGTGCGACCTGTATGCGTTCCCATCACCGGCCGAGCCCGACCACACCGTGTTGATCCTCAACGCGAACCCCAACGCCGACGCGCTGCACCCGGATGCCGTCTACCGGTTGGCGATCGACAACGACGGGGACCTCCGCGACGACATCGCGTTCAGTTTCGTCTTCTCCGAGCCCCGCGACGGCACCCAGACCGTCGACGTGTACCTGGCCACCGGCACCGACGCCAGCTCGCCGGAAGCCGTCGGGGAGTTGATCTTCGACGCCGTCGAGGTCTCCTTCGGCGCGACACCCACCATCGCGGTGTCGGACTCGTTCACCTTCTTCGCCGGGGCGCGCAGTGACGCCTTTTTCTTCGACTTCGACGGCATCACGAACCTGTTCGACACCACCGGGGGCCGCAATTTCACCGCACCGCACCTCGGCGGCGACTCGCCGTGGACGGGGGTCGACTCCAACCTGAGAGCGAACGTGTTCTCCATCGCCATCGAGATGCCGACCTCGGCGCTGGGCGCGGACCCCGACGTGCGCATCTGGGGTCGGTGCAGCCTGCGCGACGAGGACGGCGGCCTGCGGCATGTCGACCGGGCCGGTCACCCCTCGGTGAGCAGCTTCTGCAACACCGACGACACCAAGGAGGCCTACAACGCCGGCGAACCGGCCGAGGACCGGGAACGCTGGATCGGGCAGTTCATCCACCTGATGGGCCATACCGGCGGCTACAGCCGCGACGAGGCGATCGCCGCGATCGACGCCGAGGGCACCCTGCCCGACATGCTGACCTACAACCCGTCGACGCCCGCGAAGTACCCCAACGGGCGGACCTTCACCGACGACGTCATCGACTACCGGCTGGCGTTCCTGACCCGGGGCGAGTGCCCGCCCTCCGGATTGGCGCCGCATACCGACACATTGGGTGAGTTCCCGTATCTGGGACCGCCGCACCCGAGTAGCTGAGCCAAACGCCGCCGAGACTTCGCCCAGATCGCGATTCTCGTCTTGGAGGCGATCTGGTCGCAGTCTCGATGATCTCCCGGCCACCTCACGGTGATGCTTGGAACTCGACGACCAGGCGAGGTGGCCCGTCGGCGGTATGCACGCGGAACGGCACCCTGGTCCGTAGCCCGACCACCCAGGTCAACACCGCCTCGAAGTCGCCGGCGACCTTGGCCTCGGTGACCGCCGCGGCGCGGTCAGCCGTGACAGCCGGCGGACCGTGGTAGCTGCGCTGCCCGCCCGCCCAGCCGTCCCCGGTGGCCGGGGTGAGTGTCACCTGAACCAGCGCTGCCGCTCCGGGCAAAGGGATCTCGAATCCGGAGCCGTCAGCGCGCGCCGGCAACGGCACGTAGCCGACGGTGTAACCCGGCACCGCATCGATGAACTCCAGTACCAGTTCGTCGTGCCCGGCACGGGGAGTGAGGCGCACCGCCGAGAGGTGCGCGATGTCCCCGATGGGCGGTGCGCTGACGTTGGTGGTTGCCGCACCGGGCAGCGCCGCCGACTCGGCGGGCCGGGACCCGCACGCCGGGGCAGCGGTCGCGAGCACGCACAGCGCCGCCGGGGCGAGACGTCGGTAGCGAGAGTGCACCATGCCGATGGTGCCGCATCGTCGATGGTGCCGCATCGGCACATCAGAACGCCGGGACCGCCCGGCACAACTCCCGCAGCGACCCCGCCCGCATCACGGTGTGATCGGGACGAACGATGGCTGCCGGCGTGCCTGCCCTGTGCAACCAGTCGGCCAGCACCGTCCCCGGCGCCGCGTAGTGCAGCAACGCTCCCCGACCCTCGACCATCGCGCGGTCCCCCGGATCCGGTTCGACTGTGGTGACGACGGCGAAGCCGTTGCCGAACAGGGAATCCACCCGCCGCCCGGTGTCGGTCATCGCGTTGGGGCACAGGCTGCCGGCGAGCTGGCCACGACCGAATCGGCGCTGGACCAGAGCGCCGCGGCTCAACGGCGGGGTCCCCGACGCCGTCACCGTGGTGGCCAGGCCGGGGATCCGGTGCATCCGCGGCGCGATGACTCGCCGAACCGCCGCGCCGGCTCGACCCCCCGCGGTCATCGAGTACCCGACGATCAGGGCGAGGCCGATCATGCTGCGCGCGTGCGGCTTACGCTCCTTCTGGTAGGTGTCGAGAACGTCCCGGGGCAGGCGGCCACGCAGCACGCCGGCCAGCTTCCAACTGAGGTTCATCGCATCCCGCAGGCCGGCGCCCATCCCCTGGCCGATGAACGGCGGCGTCAGATGAGCCGCGTCACCGAGCAGGAAGATATTGCCCCGACGCCACCGGTCGGCCACCTGCGCCCGGAAGGTGTACTCCGCGACCCGGATGACCCGCAGATCGGCATCCGGCACCGCACCGAGCCAGGGTGCGATCAGCGGACGCAGGGCGGGCAGGGTGGCGAAATCGCCGGCGGACTCCCCCGGTAGTAGCCGGAACTCCCAGCGGTAGCGGGAATCCTTGACTTGCATGAAAGTTCCCGCCCGGCGGGGGTCGCACAGCTGGTGCACGCCGCCCCACTGATGGAGGTCGACGGCGGAGTCCACATCCACGACCAGCCAGCGCTGCTCGAACCGGAGATCGCGCATGGTGGCGCCGATGTGGCGGCGCACCATGCTGTTGGCGCCGTCGCAGCCGAGAAGATAGTCGCAGTCGACGACGTGTTGGCTGCCGTCGCCGCGATCGGTGAAGCTGACCCGCGTTCGGCCCCCCGCCAGGTCGCTCATACCGGTGACTTCGGAGTCACCGCGCAGCGTCACCGACGGGTGGCGTTTGAGATTCCTGCGCAGCAGGGCCTCGAACTCCGGCTGGTCGAACATATTGGATTCGGGGTGCCCGTGCCGGCTTCGGGTGGGGTCGCGGTGGAATTCGGCCAGCAGCCCCCGCGTGGTGTCCAGCAGACGCAGACCCAGCCCCGGCCGGGAGATGCTCGCAAATTCCTCTCCGACGCCGAGCCTTTCGACGATTCGATACACCTCGTCATCGAGGTGGACCGCCCGGGGCTGCGGGTACACATCGGCCCAGCGGTCCAGGATCAGGCACTCGATTCCGTACTGCCCCAGCAGCGTCGCGGCTGCGATGCCGGCCGGGCCGGCACCGACGATCACGACGGGGTAGTGATTCTGTGCACCCATGACGACGTCCTCCATGCCAACTCCTAGGAGTAGCTGACCCGGGTGTGCTGGGTGCCCAGGTCGATAGCGCCGTCGTCGGTGGCCACCGACGCCTCGACGAGGTCGCCGTCGTGCAGGTACTTCGGATTGCGGGACTGACTCGTGAAGAACGCCTTCCACTTCACTGCGGGCGGCAGCAGGTTGCTGATCATCGTGATCGGCTTGGGCGGCGCGCTCAGCGCGGTACCGACGGGGGTGCCGGTCAGGATCAGGTCGCCGGCCGCCAGGTCCTGGAATCGGCTCAGCGACTGCAGTGCCTGCAGTGGCCGGTACAGCATGTCACCGTCGACCAGGGCGTTCTGGCGTTGCTCGCCGTTGACGCTCAGGCGCAGTCGCAGATCACCGAAGCGCGCCAGTTCGCCCTCCTCGAGGAGCACCAGCGCCGGCCCCACCGGGGTGAAGCTCGGGTAGGACTTGGCCTCGTAGAACTGCGTCTGCGGCAGCTGGATGTCGCGTGCCGAGACGTCGTTGGTGACCACCAGGCCGGCGATGCACTCGTCGATGTTGCGTTCGGAAATCGTTGTGCCGACGGCGATGTCGCGTCCAACGACCAGGCCGATCTCGACTTCGTAGTCGAGGAAGCGGACGTGGCCCGGTTTGACGATACGGTCGCGGGGCCCGCTGATCGAGGCCGACGACTTGCGAAAGAAGGTCAGCGGGATGGTCTTGGGATCCATTCCGGCGTCGCGCACATGGGAGGCGAAGTTCGTCATCTGCGCCACCACCCGGCACGGCCTCGTCACCGGTGAGAGCAGCGTCAGGGTGTCCAAGGCCACCGCGTCGGAGCCGTTGCGGGCGGCCTCGACAGCGGAGCGATCGCCGAGTAGTTCCCCGGTCGTGGTTGCGGCGGTGTCCACCCGGACGGCGCCGCCGTCCTTCTGGACCCACCATCCCTGGGCGGTGCGCAGTACGGAAAGGGTCATGAGCGGGCCACCTTCAGCATTCCCATCAGTCGTCTCAGGTCGAATTCGTTGTTCTCCCGCAGAGCGGAGACGATCGCCCCGATCTCGTCGCGGGCATAGCGGGGCTCGATTCCCAGGAAATCTCTGCTGACCGGCGGACCCCACTGGGCCAGGCCCGACGCGGTGAACGGCGCCCAACCCGTCTCGACGGTGTTGTCGAATACGTCTCCGTCGGCGTAGTGCTCGACGAGGAATCCGTCCGGGTCGCGCCAGTAGTCGAAGATCTGGCTGCCCTGGATATGCCGCCCGATCCCCCACGACCGGAAGTAACCGGCATCCCGCAGGTACTCCCCACCGGCGGCGAGCGCGTCGAGATCGGCCAGTTCGTAGGCGGAGTGCACATAGCGATCGGCCGGTCCGAGGGCGAGCGCCAGGGTGTGGTGATCCGACGGTGTGGCGCCCTGGTCGCAGCGGATGAAGCTCATGGTCGGCCCGCGCTCGCGCTGACCGGAGTAGTACTGGAAGTCGCTGACGATCAGGCCGAAGTGGTCCAGGTACCAGTTGAGGGTCTCGATGTAGGTGCGGGACTGCAGCACCACGTGGCCCAGCCGCTGCACCCGGCCGGGTTCACGCGGCGGGCGCTGGGTCGCGTTGACCCGCTTGACCTCGTGGCCGACGTTGACCACCTGAGGAGCCTGGCCTGGCATGGACGCCAGTTCACGCACGCCCGCGACGACCGTGACGGGGGTGCCCCCGGGATCGACCAGGTGGACCGCCCGACCACCCAGGCTCTCCGGCAGGGGAAGCGCCGGCGTGCCGGTTCTGGCCGCCAGCCGCAGGAGGTCGGCTTCGTCGCCGGCCCGCAGGGCGAGCCCCCGGAACCGCGAACGGGGTCCGCGGCGCAGGATCACACACGGCGAGCCCGCGTCGACACCGCGCAACTGCACTTCGTCGGCGCTCGCCGCGGCGGTCCGGAATCCGAAGGCGTGCGCGAATCGCTCCGCACGCCCGAGGTCCGGCTTGTCGAACTCCAACCAGGCCAGCCCGGTCACCTTGATCAGCGGGTTGGCGGATCGGCCGGGGTGCTCCCCCGGCCGTGCGCGCTGCTCGCTGTGCAGATCGTCGTGCGCACCCACCGCGTCACCCATCAGCACCTCCATTGTTGACGAAATCGTCACATACGACGGATAGGTCAGTCAAGGCGGTGGCAGCGGCGATTTCCTACAGTGGGCCGATGACCTTCACCCACGTCGTGACCTTCAAGTGGCGCGCGGGCGACGTCGCCGCCGCTGACATCGCCGATGAACTCCTGGCCCTGGCGACCCGACTCGACGGCGTCCGGAGTTACGTGTGCGGTCCCGATGCCGGCCTGACCCCTGGTGCCTACGACTTCGCTGTGGTGGGAACCTTCGAGGACTGGGAGAGCTTCATCGGCTACCGCGATCATCCCGAACATCAGCGGATTCTCAACGAGATGATCCTGCCGAACCTCGAGTCCCGCACAGTCGTCCAACTCGAACACTGACTGTCGGGGGCGAGAGGCCTCAGAGCATCGGCTCGGGAGTCGACTCCAGGGAGGTGTCCTTGGTTTCCCGCATGATCAGCAATGCGGTGAACGTCAGTGCGGCGGCAACGAAGAGGTACAGACCGACCCAGCCCACGCCGTATCGCGAGACGAGCCAGGTGGCCAGGAACGGGGCGACGGCCGCGCCCAGGATGCTGGCCGCGTTGTAGGAGATGCCGGAGCCTGTGTAGCGGACGTTGGTCGGGAACAGTTCCGGCAGTACGGCGCTCATCGGTCCGAAGGACAAGCCCATCAACGTCATTCCGATGATCAGGAACGCCAGCATCCTGCCCTGCGAACTCGATTCCGTGGAGAGCAGTGGCGCGAACAGTCCGCCGTAGGCCATCACGGCGGCGGTGACCGCCAGCAGGGTGGACCTGCGGCCGAATCGGTCGGCCAACAGGCCGGCCACCGGGAGCATCGCGGCGAAGAACAGCACCGCCACCAATTGCCACTGCAGGAAGTCGACGTAGTTGAAACCCAACCCCTTGCCTTCCGGGGGACGCTTGGCCGTCCCGTAGCTCAGCGCCCAGGGGGTCACGATGTAGACCAGCGTGTAGGTCGCCAGCATCACGAAGGTGCCGATGATCAGCTGGCGCCAGCTGCTCCGGAATACCTGTGCCAGCGGCGATTTGACCCGCTGCCCCTGTTCGACCGCCCGGACGAAGACAGGCGTCTCGGCCAGCCGAACCCGCACGTAGAGGCCGATCGCCACCATCACGGCACTGAGCAGGAAGGGGACCCGCCAGCCCCAGGTCAGAAACGGCCCGTCCGGGTCCGGCTTGGCCGCACTGTGCCCCAGCCACAGGATCAGCAGCAGGAACACCCCGTTGGCCATCAGAAAACCCAGCGGTGCGCCGAGTTGCGGCCACATCGCCGCCCAGGCCCGTTTACCGGGCCGGGCCGTCTCGGTGGCCAGCAGTGCCGCCCCACTCCACTCCCCGCCGAGGGCCAGGCCCTGGGTGAAGCGCAGCACGGCGAGCAGGGCCGGCGCCAGCAGGCCCGCCTGCTGGTAGGTGGGCAGCAGACCGATCGCGAAGGTGGCGATTCCCATCATCAGCAGCGAACCGACCAGCGTGGCCTTGCGGCCGACCCGGTCACCGAAGTGCCCGAACAGGATCGACCCCAGCGGGCGTGCCACGAAGGCGAGG
>SYAB01000283.1 GCA_005787665.1 Actinomycetota bacterium | reverse complement strand
CAAGAGGACTTCGAGAACTTCATGGCCAAGCACGGCCAGTACTTCCCGGAGAACCCACGCAATGTCGACGAGTTACTGGACTCGTTGGCCAAGCGGGCCGCGGCTGCACAGCGGTTCCGCAACAGCCTCTCCGCCGAGCAACGGGCCGAGTTGGACGCGCTGGCCCAGCAGGCATTCGGCTCCCCGCAGCTGATGAATGCGTTGAGCCGCCTCGATGGCCACCTGCAGGCGGCCCGGCCGGGGGAGGACTGGAACGGCTCCTCGGAGTTCTCCGGCGACAACCCGCTCGGCATGGGGCAGGGCGCGCAGGCGCTGGCCGATATCGGCGAACTCGAACAGCTGGCCGAGCAGCTTTCCCAAAGCTATGCCGGCGCCACTATGGATGACGTCGACCTCGACGCGCTGGCCCGCCAACTCGGCGACGAGGCCGCCGTCGACGCCCGCACGTTGGCTGAGTTGGAACGCGCGCTGATGAACCAGGGCTTCCTGGATCGCGGTTCCGATGGACAGTGGCGGCTGTCCCCGAAGGCCATGCGACAGCTTGGTCAGGCGGCGCTTCGTGACGTCGCCCACCAGCTTTCGGGTCGGCACGGTGAACGGGAAACCCGGCGCGCGGGGGCGGCCGGAGAGCTGACCGGTGCCACCCGAGCGTGGGAGTTCGGTGACACCGAGCCGTGGAACGTCACCCGAACCATTACCAACGCTGTGCTGCGCCGAGCCGGAACCGAGCGGATCGACGGCCCGATCAGGATCGCCGTCGACGACGTCGAGATCTCCGAGACCGAGACTCGCACCCCGGCGGTGGTCGCACTGCTGGTCGATACCTCGTTCTCGATGGTGATGGAGAACCGGTGGTTGCCGATGAAGCGGACCGCGCTGGCGGTCAATCAACTGGTGAGCACCAGGTTCCGTTCGGATGCGTTGCAGATCATCGCCTTCGGCCGGCATGCCCGCACGGTGAGCGCCGCCGAATTGACCGGGTTGGAGGGCGTCTACGAACAGGGCACCAACCTGCACCACGCCTTAGCTCTGGCGGGCCGGCACCTGCGGCGGCACCCCAACGCCCAACCGGTGGTGCTGGTGGTCACCGACGGTGAGCCGACCGCCCACCTGGAGAACTATGGGAGTGACGGAACCTCGGTGTTCTTCGACTACCCGCCGCACCCCCGGACCATCGCCCATACCGTTCGTGGCTTCGACGAGGTGGCCCGACTGGGCGCGCAGGTGACGATCTTCCGGCTCGGCGACGACCCCGGCCTGGCCCGATTCATCGACCAGATCGCCCGCCGGGTGGAAGGCCGGGTGGTGGTGCCCGAACTCGACGGCCTGGGCGCGGCCGTGGTCGGGGACTACCTGCGTTCGCGGCGCCGCCGCCGGTAACCGGTCCCCGCCGACTTCGTGAGCGCAGCGAGCACCGACTGCCGTGTGATCACAGCGAGCAACGCCAGCGCGGGGTGCGCCGCGGGGCGTCGGCTAATGCCCGGTCGGGGCGGCCGCGGCGCCGGGCGGCAGGCGGGAAAAGATCCCGGGGGACCGCCTGCCGCGGATGACGGCGATTGCTCGACGACGGTTGCCGTTCCGTTATCCGGTGGTCATCCCAGCTGTGACGGGCGATCACCGTTTGCTGATGGCGACGGATCAGCGCGCGGGTTTCGCTGATGGCGTAGCGCTGCGATGAACCGCTGGCAAACATCCCTAGGGCCGAAAGACCCTGAGAGCAAACTGAGAGAAGGGTTAATTTGCGCTGGCAGGCAATGGTCAGCAACTTCGCAACCGCAGGTTGACGGCAAATCGTTGATTGGCTCGGCCGGGGGCCCCTCGGCGGTCGGGAACGAATACGTCGCTTCGGTTTGCCGGATGGCAAACTTGCCCGTACTATCGAAGCGTCCACCCACCACGGGTGCAAGCACACCGGCGAGTTCGCTGCGACCAGCGCGAACCACATGCAGACAAGAGGGGAACCACCATCATGGCGACTCAGACACGGCCGTTCTTGACTCGGGGAGTGGCATTGGCCAGTGCCGCCGCTATCGCGGTCGCCACGCCGGCGATCGCCCCCAACCTCACCCCCACCCCGACCGCCCTCTCCGCGGCACAGGTGGAACTGACCACCTTCGCGGATCTGCTGTCGATCACGCCCGCGGACTGGAACAACTACTTCTTCGTGGGCTGGGGCGGTGCCCTCGGCGCGATCAATCCTGATCCGGAAGTGCTCGACCCGACCTACTACGTCGACTGCGATTACGACTGCACCATCCCCGGCATCTCCGGCCTGGCTTACCTTGCCCTGGACGCGGTGATCAACGGCAACGGCGCGGGAATCCAGAACGTCAACGGGATCCTGGAGGACCCGGACCTGCCCTACCAGCCGGATCCAACGAAGCCGAACTACAACCCCTACACGACGGAGCCCTGGGGCACCTCGGCGGTCAACTACTTCTTCGAGGGCAGCTTCAGCACGGGCCTGCAGTACATTGCGCAGTCGCCGTTCGCCCCGGGCGCGCCCCTGGCCAATGAGCAGATCTTCAACGCCATCGCCTTGGCTTTCCAAGGTGAGTACGCGCTGACCACCCTGTACGTTCAGGCGCTGTCCACGATCGCGGTGCTCGCCCTCGGGCTCCCACTGGTGGGTGAGTACGTCTACCGCGGCATCGGCTCCTACATCGGGCCGGCCTTCACGACCGTGGACAGCTTCTACGACTACAGCTTCTACGCGGGTATCTCGGGTGTCCTGCGCTATGTCGGTGGCGTGATCCTCACCGGCGGCAACCCGAACCCGTACCCGGCGCCGACACCCGAACCCACCGCCGCCGTGAGCGCGGCGTCCGTCGCCACCCCGGTGGTTGCGGCGCTGAAAGCTGACGCGCCGAAGGCCGCGGTCGAGGCTCCCCAAGCCGAGGCTGGTTCGTCCGAGGCGGGTTCGTCGGAGGCCGGGACCGAGGCATCTGTTGCCGACGTCGAGGCACCCACCGCCGGCGACTCCGCGGAGGCGGACGCCAGCGCTACCGAGAGCACCGAGACGCCCGCCGACACCACGGCGGCGGTCGAGAGCCCGTCGAGCGCGGTGGCGGAGACGGTGGCCGAGGCTCCGGCCAAGACCGCCAAGCGCCCGGTGCGCAACGCGGTTGAGCGGGCGACCAAGAAGATCGCGTCGGCTCTGGGTGGCTCCACATCCGGCGCTGCGACCGGTGGTGCGGCGGAGACCGGTGCCGCAACCGGTGGTGTGGCCGCCGGTGGTGCTGCCGCTGGTGGTGCCGCCGCTGGTGGTGCCGCGGACGCCGGAAGCGATTCCGCCGCCGATTCCGCTGCCGATTCCGATTCCGATTCCGCGGATAGCGCCAGCTAGCACGCGGGCAGCCAACACGTCGGCCCCCTACCGGTACCGGGAGGGGGCCGACGTTTTT
>SYAB01000282.1 GCA_005787665.1 Actinomycetota bacterium | reverse complement strand
TGGCGTCGCCGAGGTTGCTGGAGATGTCGATGACCGACAGCTTGTCGAGCACCTCGAACGCACGTCGCTTTCCGTTGCCCTCGGGCGCTTCGAGTTCGAAGGTGACGACGGTGCCGCCACCGGTCATCTGACGTTTGGCCAGGTCGAACTGCGGATGCGACGGCAGGAAGGGGTAGCGGACCCACCGAACGGCGGGGTGCTCCTCGAGGAACTCCGCAACCCGCTGGGCCGCGGCGTTGCTGTAGTTCACCCGAACCGACAGCGTCTCAAGGCCTTTGAGCAGCACCCAGGCGTTGAACGGGCTCAGCGCCGGACCGGTGTGGCGCATCAGGGTCTGCACTGGGCCGTCGATGTACTCCTGGTCGCCCAAGATCGCCCCACCGAGCACGCGGCCCTGACCGTCGATGTGTTTGGTGCCCGAGTAGATGACCACGTCGACCCCGAGCGGCATCCCCTGCTGCAGCAGTGGCGTGGCGAAGATGTTGTCCAGCACCACCTTTGCACCGGCGGCGTGTGCCATCTCGGAGACCGCGGCGATATCGACCAACGTTTGCATGGGATTCGACGGCGTCTCGAAGAACACCGCGGTGGTGGGCTCGCTCAGCGCCTGCTCCCACTGAGAGAGATCGTCGCCGTCGACGAACACCGTCTCCACCCCCCACCGCGGCAGAATCTCGTTGCACACCACGAAGCAGGACCCGAACAGGCTGCGGGCGGCGACCAACCGGTCGCCGGCCTTCAGCAGCGCGCCCAGCGCGGTGAAGACCGCGGACATCCCGGAGCCGGTCGCGAACACCGCCGGCGCTCCTTCGATCAGCCGCAGCCGTTCCTCGAACATCGAGATGGTCGGGTTGCCGTAGCGGGAGTAGACGTACCGATCGACCTCGCCGGTGAACGCCTTCTCGGCCTCCTCGGCCGAGGAGTAGACGTATCCCGACGTCAGATACAGCGCTTCGGCGGTCTCCTCGAATCCGGAGCGCAGCAGCCCACCGCGGACCCCGATGGTCGCCTGGCTAACCCCCTCCGGCAGCGGGGCCGGCCGGCGCACCGAGGGACTCTCGCCGTCGGTCATGACTGCTTCCAGGGCAGACCCTCTGCGCGCCAACCCGTTACGCCCCGGTGCCCGTGGGCGTCGAGTTGACCCTCGAAACCCTCCAGCATGTTGTAGGAGGGCGTGATGCCGGCGGCGGTGGCGATCTCGGCGGCCGGAATTGAGCGATTACCGGAACGACACAGGAAGATCACCGGGCGCTCGCCGGGTGTGACGCCCGCCGCGATCAGATCGGCGACGAAGTTCTCGTTGCGCCCGCCGGCGGTGTTCCATTGAACGAACACCACGTCACGGCCGAGGCTGGTCAGATCGGGCACCCCGACCCAGTTCCACTCGGCCTCGGTTCGAACGTCGACCAGCACCGCATCCGGGCTGTCGCTGAGCAGTTTCCAGCTCTCCCGCGGCGTGATGTCTCCTGCGTAGCTCATGTTTCCGAGTCTCCCACACCGTCATACAACGCCGCGGAGTACCTTTCTGCGGATGAACCTGCGACGGCGTAAACCGCCCCTGCAGAGCGTCGGCACCGACCCGGATTACCGATTCACCCTGGCCAACGAACGCACGGTTCTGGCCTGGGTGCGCACCGGGCTGGGGTTGTTGGCGGGCGCGGTCGCACTGGCCAGCCTGGTTCACCACTTCGGACCCCGGCCGATGCGGCTGGGGATCACCGGAATGCTGTTGTTGCTGTCGCTGGTGGTCACCGTCGGCGCGTACGTCCGCTGGGACCGCGCAGAACGCGCGATCCGTGAACAGCGCAGCCTGCCGGTGGACCCGTTGCCCCGGATTCTGGTCGCCGGCCTGGCGCTGATCACCGGCGCGGTCGCGGTCCTGGTCTACCTGGCCGAGGCGACGTAGCGGTGCCGTCGGACCCCCGCGCACTGTTCGACGTGGGCGCCCAGGCCGAGCGCACCGCACTGGCATGGCAACGCACCGCACTGGGCGTGGTGGCGGTCGGTGCGCTGAGCGTGCGCTGGAGCGTCGCCGAAGACTTCCCCGTTCTTCCCGGCATCGCGATGGTCGTGTTCGGCGGCCTCGCCGGGTTGTTCGTGGTACGACAGCGTTACCTGCGGGTGCTGAGGACGGTGCAGAGCGCGCAGACGCCGCTGTCGCGCTACCTCATTCCGCTGACGACGATCTTCATGGTCGTGATCCTCGCGGTGATCGCATTGGGCGTGGCGGTCGAATTCGGCCGCGAATAGCCGTCATCGGGGGCCCGGCGAGCAGACCTTCCATTCGCCGTCCTCCCGGGCGAAGGTCATCGGCGCCGAGATCTTGTCGTCGGCGGACTTCTCGAAGTGATAGACGACGGTCGCGGTGGCCCGGTCGCCGGTGACGGCGAGGCCGGTGACGTCGTCGACGAAGCGAGCGCCCTTGGCCTGGACGGACTGCCGGTGGTCGGCGAGCACCTGGCTCTCGGCACCCTGCTGGGCCGCGCAGGTGAAGGTGCGGAAGTCGGCGTAGTCCTCACGCTGCAACGCGTCGTTCTGGCCGACCACCGCGCGGCCCACCCCGGCCTCGTCGGGTTGGACGTCGCCGCGGAGCATCCGGACGACGAAGAACGCGATCAGCGCAACCCCGACGATCGCCAGCGCGGTGAGAACCGGCATCAGGGTGGGCCGGTCTTCGGCGTCGGATTCTGTCATAGCCGAGAAGGATAGGCGGCCGTCAGTGCCGCCCGGGCCAGTGCCACGACGGCTCGTCAAGCATCCCCTGACCTTGCAGCATCGTCTGGCCGTCCCGCTTGGCGAGTTCCAACAGACCGGTCTCTGCCGGCCCGTGGTCCCGCAGTGCGGTGACGAGAGCGCCCGCATGGGTGACGACGACGACCTGCGAACGCTCCGCAGCGCGGGTGATCAGTGCCGCGAGGGCGGGCAGCAGTTCCGGGTGCAGGCTGGCCTCCGGCTCGTTGAGCACGGTCAGCCCGGGCGGGCGGGGAGAGAGCAGCGCCGCCACCCACAGCAGGTAGCGCAGCGTCCCGTCAGACAGTTCAGCAGCGGCCATCGGTCGCCGCATCCCGGGTTGTTGCAGCGTGAGCTCGAATCGGCCGTCGCTGACGCTCACCGTGGCGCGGCTGCCCGGGAAGGCGGCGTCGACCGCTTCGGTCAGCGCCGCCGAGTCGCCGATCTCGGCGATGGTCTGCCAGGCGGCCGCCAGATCCGCACCGTCGTGGCTCAGCACCATGGTGCGGGTGCCGATCCGGGGCTGACGCGCGGGTGCCGATCCGTCGGTGCGGACGTGGTCGTAGAACCGCCAGGATCGCATCAGTTCCCGAAGCGCCAGCAATTCCGGGGCCTCCCGCGGATCGGCCAGTTCGCTGACCATGCTGTCGTACGGGCGAAGGCCGCTGGCCGCGGTCCGCCACTCTCCCCCGTCCCCGCGCACCCGAACGAGGGGCCCGGACCGTTCCGCCATGAGTGCGGCGGGCCGCAGCACCGGTCCGGCCCAGACCGCCTCCGCCTTGATCTCCGGATCGAGTCCGAAGGCGGTATTCCCCTCCTGCGGCAGTCCCAGATCGACGGCGTAGCCGAAATTCTCACCCGCGAAACCCAGTTTGAGACTGACCGGCCCGCGCCGGCCCGGTCCGGCCCACATCGTGGAGGCCAGTCCGCCCTCCCGGGCCAGCGCGTTGACCGCGCCGTTGCGCGACATATCCGCCAGCAGCCGCAACGCCCGGTACAGGCTGGACTTGCCGCTGCCATTGGGGCCGGCGACGACGGTGCAGCGCCGAAGGGGCACCACCAGCCGCTGTAGCGACCGGTAGTTCGCCACGGCGAGGGTGTCGATCACGCGCACACCCTATCGGCGCTGGGATTCGACGTCGTCCTCGAAGAACCGCATGGCGATCAGCACTCCGTTGAGGACCCGGTGGGCTGCACGCAGATCCTCGTCGGGAAGGTCCGCCAACGCCCGATGGGTCTGGTCCTCCAGTGGCGTGAAGAACTGTCTGCCCACCGCCACGCCGTGTTCGGCGTATTTCAGGATGACCTTGCGCCGGTCGGCAGGGTCGGATTCGCGCCGAAGGTGACCCGACTCGATCATTCGCTCGACGAGGTAGGTGATGGCCGCCCCGGACATGCCCATCAGGTCACGCAGTTCACCGGCGCTCAGCGGCGCGCCGGCGTGTTCGGCGACCATGACGTGCAACAGCGCCCGGAGGTCATTGGCCGACAGGTCGTGGGCGGCGGCGAAGACCCTGCCTATTCGATCCGAGGCGGCGGAGAGCGCCCTGACATCGTTGACGACCACCGACTCGAGTTCGCTGCGGTGGTCCATGCGATCACCATAACGTTAAAAAAATTAAATGTTAAGTAGATGAATTAACGGTAAGGTAGCGGGCATGCATCGCGCACCCGAGCCCCGCCCCGCCTTCTGGGACCGCATCGGCGCACTGGTCTCCGGACCCCGGTCCTGGGTACTGGCACTGGTCGTCGCGGCGATCGGCGGCGCACTGCTGGGCCTGATTCCGCAGACCGGCGCCGATCAGCAGTCCCCGGTGGTGCTGCCACCGACCGCGGAATCGGCTCGCGTCGCCGAGCTGCTCAAGCAGTTCCCGGGCGGGGACACCGCCCCGGTGCTGTTGGTGATCACCCGCAGCGACGGCTCGGTTCTGTCGCCGACGGACCTTGCCTCCGCCCAGCAGGCCCGCGACCGGATGGCGGGCCTGAGCGGGGTCGCACCGGGACCCCCGATTCCGTTGCTGCCCGCCGCCGACGGCAAGGCGGCGCTGGCTCCGCTGGCCCTCACGAGCGACCTGACCGGCTTCGAACTGTCCGACACGGTCACGGCTTTGCGCGACGCCGCCCGCGACGGACTTCCCGACGGGGTGGTGGCCAACGTGACCGGCGGCCCGGCGTTCGGTGCCGATATCGCCAACTCGTTCTCCGGGGCGAACGTCACCCTGCTGGCCGTCATCGGCGGTGTCGTGGCGCTGCTGCTGATCGTCACCTATCGCTCACCCGTGCTGTGGCTGGTGCCACTGCTGGTGATCGCCTTCGCCGACCGGATCGCCGCGGTGGTCGGTGCGGCGGTCGCCGAGGCCGTCGGCCTGGGCGGGGACGGCTCGACGTCGGGCATCACCAGCGTTCTGGTGTTCGGTGCGGGCACCAACTACGCGCTGCTGCTGATCTCCCGATATCGGGAGGAGTTACGTCGCACGGAGCCGCCGGGCCGGCGACAGAGCGCAACGGAGCCGCCGGGCCGGCGACAGAGCGCCGCGGCCGACCATCGCGAGGCACTGCAGACCGCGGTGCGCTGGGCCGGCCCGGCCATCGTGGCGAGCAATGCGACCGTGGTGCTGGCGCTGCTGACGCTGCTGCTCGCGAAGTCCCCCACCACCCGCAGCCTCGGTGTGGGGGCCGCCTCGGGCCTGGTGGTGGCGGCAATTTTCGTGCTGTTGGTATTGCCTCCGCTGTTGGCTCTGTTCGGCCCGAAGTTGTTCTGGCCCTTCATCCCTCGCGCCGATGGCGCGGACCTCACCACCACCGGGGCATGGCACCGGGTCGCCGACTGGGTGTCCGGTCACGCCGGGCGGGTCGCGACAGCCTCGATCGTGGGCCTGGCTGTTCTGGCCACCGGCATCATCGGCACACCCATCGGCCTGTCACTGATCGATCAGTTCCGGGTCAAGGCAGACTCGGTCACCGGCTTCCAGAACCTTGCCGACCATTTCCCCAGCGGGCAGACCGATCCCACCCGGGTCATCGCCCCTACCGAGAACGCCGACGCCGTAGCCGCCGCCATCCAGGCCACCCCGGGCGTCGCCTCGGTGCAGCCGGCCGGGGTGTCCGAGACCGGCCTGACCCAGTGGCAGGTGGTGCTCGACGCCGGGCCCGCGACGCCCGAGGCCTTCACAACCGTGGACGCACTGCGGGATTCGGTACGCAAGGCCGACCCGCAGGGTCTGGTCGGCGGGACGGACGCACAAGCTCTGGACACCAAGCGAACCGCGGTGCGCGACCAGAAGGTCATCATCCCGGCGATCCTCATCGTGGTGCTCGCGGTGCTCTACCTGCTGCTGCGGGCGGCGCTGGCGCCGCTCGTGCTGATCGGTGTCACCGCGCTGTCCACCCTGGCCGCCCTCGGCCTGGGCAGCTGGGTCAGCATCCATCTGCTCGGCTTTCCCGCGCTCGACAACACCACACCGTTGTTCTCGTTCCTGTTCCTGGTGGCTCTGGGCGTGGACTACACGATCTTCCTGGTGACCCGGGCCAAGGAGGAGACACCGATGTGGGGCACCCGCGGCGGCATCGTGCGCGCGGTGTCGGCCACCGGAGCGGTGATCACCAGCGCGGGACTGGTGCTGGCCGCGGTGTTCTGCGTGCTCGGTGTGCTGCCGCTGATCGCGCTGACCCAGTTGGGCATCATCGTCGGCCTGGGCATCCTGCTGGACACCTTCGTCGTACGCACCGTCGTCATCCCGGCGCTGTTCACCTTGATCGGCCCTCGGATTTGGTGGCCGGCCTTCCGGCCCGACGACATTGAGCGGACCGACGAGCTACCGGCGCTCAGAGGTGCTGGTCGCCATGCTCGCGGTGATGATGCTGGTGCTCCTCGCCGCGATGTTCGAACCATCCCGACCGCACCAGGAAGAGCACGCTGACGATGAGCACCCAGGCCGGGAATGCCATCGTCAGCCACAGGCTCTTCTCCCCGCCGATGATCAACGCGAGCGCCGACAGGTAGGTCACGATCGTCAGCCACTTCGGCATCAGCCCGGTGCGCAGCCAGATGGTGGCCAGCGACATCATGAACACCGCCGCCATCTTCAGTGCGTAGACCTTGGACAGTTTGAGCAGCAGCATCTGGCCGAAGACCCCCACCGCGCCGCCGGCCAGCCCGCCACCGCTGTAGTGCCGACTCTCGGCCAGGCCGGCGCCGACCGCGGCGGAGGCGAACATCATCGCCAGGAACAGCAGCCCGCTGCCGAGGGTCACGGTGGCGAAGAAGCGGTCCTCATAGCGGCCGAGGTTGGCCCGCACGACAGCGATGAACCACAGGAAGGAGATCCCGGCGAACGGCATGATCTCCGAGGCCAGCCGGATCTTGTCGTTGCCGGTGTCGAGCCACTGCGAACCCGGCTGCGCGCCTTCGGGCAACGATGAGCGGAGCAAATAGATCACCAGGGCGAACAGCACCGCGAACAGCACGCCCGCCAGCGCGGCGGAGCGGGGCGTGGTGAGGTGGCGCAGTCGCGTGGGGTTGGGTTCGGACACCCCGACAGTGTGGCCCATCACCAACGGCGATCGCCGAAAGGCCCGCCCGGTTCAGGGCTGCCCAGGCAGCAGACGCACCATCAGGCCGTTGGCCTCGGCCAGCAGCGCGCCGTCCGGTCCGGTGAGCTCCGCGGTCACGAAGGTTTTGCGGCCCTCCACTTTCGAGGCCCGACCGCGCATCAATAAGGGCACGTCGATCGGGGTGACGTTGCGGTAGTCGACGTGCAGGAAAGCGGTGCGGCTGATCGGCCGCTCGATGGCGTGAATGATCACGCCGCACATGATGTCGAACATCATCGCGACCATCCCGCCGTGCACCGCGTTGTTGCCGCCGACGTGATAGCGGCTGAACTGAACCTCCACCTCGACCTGCTCGGGATCGAAACGACGGATCTGCCACGGCGGCATCATGACGCTGCCGGCGCCGGGCAGGCTCGCCACCCGGCCGGCCGGCGCCACCCCGCCGGGGGCCGCGTGCGGCCCCAGCATCGCGATCAACTCCTCGACCCGGGCGGCGGCGTCGTTCCAGTCGACGTCGGCGGCCGAGACCGCGAGATCCTGAAACCGGCGGGTGGCCGCGACGAACCGACCGAATCCCGTTGGCGGATCGATGATCTGGAACCGGGGGAAACCCCCGTGTTTGTCGTAGTCGGGATCGAGTTCGCGCGGATCCCGACTCACCTGGGTGCCAGCACGTCGCGGCGCACGATGGTCTGGTCGCGGCCCGGTCCGACCCCAATGCAGGAAACCGGTGCTCCGGCAAGCTCTTCCAGGCGCAGCACGTAATCGCGAGCCCGCACGGGAAGATCGTCGAACTCCCGCGCCGAGGAGATGTCCTCCCACCAGCCCGGCAGTTCCTCGTACACCGGCACCGCGCGGGCGATGTCACTCTGGGTCATCGGCATCTCGTCGGTGCGCTTGCCGTCCACGGTGTAGCCCACGCAGACCGGCACGGTCTGGAGGCTCGAGAGCACATCAAGTTTGGTCAGGAAGTAGTCGGTGATGCCGTTGACGCGGGTGGCATAGCGGGCGATGACGGCGTCGAACCATCCGCACCGGCGCCGCCGCCCGGTCGTCACGCCAATCTCCCCACCGGTCTTGGCCAGGTACTCGCCGTTCTCGTCGAACAACTCGGTGGGGAACGGCCCCGACCCCACCCGGGTGGTGTAGGCCTTGAGGATTCCCAGCACGGTGGTGATACGGGTCGGCCCGATTCCCGACCCCACCGCCGCACCGCCCGCCGTGGGGTTGGAGGAGGTGACATAGGGATAGGTG
>SYAB01000281.1 GCA_005787665.1 Actinomycetota bacterium | reverse complement strand
GGCGGCGGTGTAGTCGGTGCCGGCGGTGGCGGTGCCGTTGGTGGTGGTGTAGCCGACGGTGACGGTGGTGGTGGCGGCTTTGGACAGGGCCACGGTCAGTCCGAGTGCTTTGGTGCCGGTGTTGCCCTCGGCGAGGGTGGCATTGGCGATCGAGACCGTCGGCGCAGTGACCACCGATGCATTCGTCAGCAGACCCTTCCATTTGGCGACGGTGCCGGCGTCCTTGGCGACGATGTTGGCGGCCTGCAACTGGCTGATCGGGACGCCTTGCAGTGTGTAGCTGTGGTTGTTGTCCACGATGGCGATCCGGGTGGACCCCGCCGTCTCGGTGACGGTGAACGCGGAGGGTTGCATCCAGCCGAAGTCGAGTTTGTCGGTGACCGGATTGAAGGCCAGTACCGGATTGGTGCCCCAAGCCCAGGTGATGACAGTCGTGGTTCCTACCGCCGTCGCGGTGGCGGGTGCCGGAACTGTCAGACTCGTGGTGGCGGCCGCGGCCGCCGGCGCCACAGCCTGCTCAGGGCGGCCCAGTCGGCGAGCGACCGCGAGCGCTGCCCAGCCGAGCGGTGAGTCGACCGGCAGTGCCGATCCGATGCCCAGCAGCGGCGAAAGGACGACATCGACCACACCGCGCACCGCCGCCACCGGGGCGGCGAAGGCCTGGGGCGGTGTCTCCGGCGTGGCCGCCGCGTTGACCAGCGCCACCGCGGGCTCGTCGACCGACGGCGAGGTCGCCGCACCGCCGCCCACCAGACTCGGCGGTCTCGTCGACGCGACCGCGGGGCCGGTCGGGACGGGTGGGTTCGACTGAGGTAGCGCACCGCGTTGCGGGGCGGGGGCCGGTGCGACCACCGGCTCCGAGTCGGAGCGCACTGTGCCGTCCGACCGGCCTGCGGTGGAAGGGGAGAGCGAAAGCCCGGGGGAATGCGCAGCTGAAGATTCCGGGGGACGGGCCGCACGGCGGCCCGGTTGCTTGCCCCCAGACGCCCGCGTGGACTCTTGAGCCGGCAGCGACCCGGCCGACCGCCCGGTGCGCGCTGGCGTGCCGGGAACACGATCGTTGCGGCTGGCCGGATCATCGGCCTCAGCCGGCGCGGATGCCTCATCGGCTGTGGAGGCATCCGGATCGGCGGAGGAGATTCCCAGACCGCCGAGCAGTCCCCCGATGCCCAGGGCTGCGGCCAGTGCTCCGACCCGGCCGACGAACCTCGCATACCCACGGGATGCGCGGGCAGCGCCGATGATTCGATCGGTCCAGTCGGCGTGGGTGTCTCCGGAGTTCATCACCGCTCCTTGCGTGTGGCCAATGCGCCAGCGGCCGATCCGCGGCACTATCACCCTCGCGTTCAGGGCGTTGACCAGCTGTCCTCCGAACGTAGCCGCGGGGGCGGAACCTGTTGTCCCCCAATCGGTGGACATGCATCGGATGTCGCGCGCACCGATGTTCGCGGACATCGGGCGACTCCCAGCGAAGACGAGTGCAGGGTGCCGCGCACACCGGCCTGCAGTTAGCTGGCGGCGTCGGCGTCATCATGAGGAAATCTCTCAGGACTGAGGCCGGTCGGTCCGGGAGGGCCCCGAGCCGCGCCGGAGAACGGGCTGGAGGGGGCTTCCCGGCTGTGGGAGTGCGGGGCTGGTTGCGGTTAGGGTGTCTCGAGCAATCAGGGAGATCCAAACCGAGGAAGCAACACAGAGGTCATGACAGAAACCAAGACGTCGGTGGGCGTCGTCGCCGAGTCGGGGTCCGACGAACGCCGGGTTGCGCTGGTGCCCAAGGCGGTCACCTCCCTGGTCAACCAGGGCCTCGACGTCGTGGTCGAATCCGGCGCCGGTGAGCGCGCGCTACTGCCCGACGAACTCTATACCGCCGCCGGTGCGACGATCGGCGATGCGTGGGCGGCCGACATCGTGGTCAAAGTCGACCCGCCGGACTCTGCTGAGGTGTCCCGGTTGCGATCCGGGCAGACCCTGATCGGCTTTCTTCACCCGCGCAACGCCGACAATCAGATCTCTGCTCTCCGGGCGGCCGGCGTGCAGGCCTTCGCGGTCGAGGCCATTCCGCGTATCTCGCGGGCGCAAGCCATGGATGCGTTGTCCTCACAGGCCAACGTCGCCGGCTACAAGGCGGTCGTGCTCGCCGCGAGCGAGTCGACCCGGTTCTTCCCGATGCTGACTACCGCGGCGGGCACGGTCAAACCCGCGACCGTGCTGGTCCTCGGCGTCGGAGTAGCCGGACTACAGGCTCTGGCCACCGCCAAGCGTCTCGGTGCCCGAACCACCGGTTACGACGTCCGCCCCGAGGTGGCCGATCAGGTGCGCTCGGTCGGCGCCCAGTGGCTTGATCTGGGGATCGACGCAGCCGGTGAGGGCGGTTATGCCCGAGAGCTCACCGAGGAGGAGCGTGCCCAGCAGCAGAAGCGGCTGGAGGAGGCGATCGGCGGCTTCGACGTGGTGATCACCACCGCGCTGGTGCCCGGGCGGCCCGCTCCGCGGCTGGTGACCGCCGCCGCAGTGCAGGGCATGAAGCCCGGCAGCGTGGTGATCGACCTGGCGGGAGAGACCGGCGGGAACTGCGAGCTCACCGAGCCGGGGCAGACCGTCGTCAAACACGGCGTCACCATTGCCTCGCCGCTCAACCTGCCGGC
>SYAB01000280.1 GCA_005787665.1 Actinomycetota bacterium | reverse complement strand
GACACCGAGGCCGAGGTGACGCGTTGCACCAGGACTCGCATAGTCAACGATGATGCCACCCGCGGTCAGTAATGCCGTATTCGAATCACTGCATTATCGAATTCAGGCCCGGTTCACGTTTATTCGGGCTGCGAATACGCGGCCCCTTCCGGCGTCGGACAGTCCGCGCGATTCGGAAATGATTGAGAATCGCTAACGATTCACATGCTCAAATAGATCCAGCGGAACATAACTCCGCATACTCGGAATTTACAGCCGGTTTACTGGCTTTGAGATGCGGTTTCACCCTCTGATTTCCGTGATTTCGGCGGCGAATTACGGAGTGTGCCATCGCACACTATTGGATGAAAAGTGACCGACACCACAACGAATTGAGAAGTTTGATGTTGGGGGCGCGAAATTCATTCTGTTAGCGTTTATCCAATGTTTGCTCTCGCGGCATTGCTGTCGCTAATCACTCAAGTATCCGGTACGCCCTACATTCCCGGCGGCGATACCCCGGCAGGGACGGACTGCTCGGGGTTGGCCTCGTGGGTCGCCAATGTGGCCTCGGGGCGACCTGCCTTCGGCAGCCGGTTCAACACCGGAAATATGGAATCCGCCCTCCTGGCACGCGGGTTCCACTACGGAACGGCGCCCGGTTCAGTCGTGATCGGCTGGAACGGCGGCCACGCCGCGGTGACGCTGCCCGACGGCACGCCAGTATCCAGTGGCGAAAGTGGATCGGGCGTGCGGGTCGGCGGCGGCGGTGCGTATCAGCCGCAGTTCAGCCGACACATGTACCTGCCGGTGCAGGCCGAGGAGATGCATAGCCCCGAGCCTGTCGCTGACCCGGCGGCCGAACCCCTCGCTGACCCGGCGGCCGAACCCCTCGCCGACCCGGCGGCCGAACCCCTCGCCGACCCGGTGGCCGAACCCCTCGGTGAAACGATGCCCGCGGCCGTCGCAGAACCGGTCGCAGAACCGGTCGCAGAACCGATCGTCGAACCGGTCGTCGAACCGGCGCCTGAACCCGTCGCTGACCCGGCGGCCGAACCGATCGCCGAAACGATGCCCGCCGCCATCGTCGAACCGGCGGCCGAGCCCCTCGTCGACCCGGCGGCCGAACCCCTCGCAGACCCGCTGGCCGAACCGGCGACTGACGAGCTCACGGATTGATGGTGTTCTCGCCCATCTGGCGGCCCCAGACGTACTCGCTGAGGAACGGCTGACCCAGTTCAAAGTGGTTGTACGGCGCGAGCGAAGCCCCGGTGTCGGCAACCAGATACGGCGCCGGCCAGAAATCACGGGTGATCGGCTGCCAGCAGCCGGGCGCCCCCCCGGGACCTCCGCGGGCGTTGACCCGCGGCAGGTTCTCCGGATAGACGTACGGATTCGGCGCACCCAACACCAGTGTGTTGGTGGCAAGCGAGTAGCCGTCCCCTCCGAACGACGCCAGGGCCAGGGGCAGGAGGTTGGCGGCGTTGCGGATCGCGCAGAAGATCGCCGGGCTGTGGGTGTTGAGCAGGTTCGAGGTGGCGAGCAGGTCACTGGTGGCGCGAATCAGCGGTGGTGCACTGCTGGCGACGGTGTCCGTCGCCGTACCGGCGAACCCCATCGTCGCCAGCAGTGCGGCGTCGAGATCACCCTGTTGGGTGTCGATGGTGCGCGCCGTAGTCGTCGCGTTGTCCAGACCGTCAAATAGCTCCGGAGCCGAGCGAGTGAGGATGTCAGCCAGTTCGGTCAGGTTGCGCACGCCCTGGCGCAGTTGAGGAATTCTGGGGTTGAGTTCGGTGAGGATCGCGTTGGCGTCGGTCAGCGAGCGCCCGAAGGATGTCCCCAACCCGGTCAATGCCTCGGCGGCCGCGGACAGGGTGAGGTTGAGTTGCACCGGATCGATTTTCTCCGCGATGCCGGAGACTGTTTCAAAGAGGGTCTGAAACTCGGTGGTGACGGTGGTCGCGATGATCACGTCACCGTCGGAAATGCGCTCGGCCGAAGGATTCCGCGGGGCGGTGAAAGCCAACGTCTTGTTGCCGAAAATCGTGGAGGCCACCACATCTGCGCTGACGTTCGCCGGCATGACCGCCAGGTAGCGGTCACCGACATGCACCTCCAGTCGCGCCGCCGACTGGCCGTCGTCCTGCACCGCGTCGATGGTCGTGACTCTGCCGACCAGTACGCCGTTGAAGGTGGCTTTAGCGCCGGGATCGAGCACCAGTCCGGAGCGCCCCGACATCACGATCACACGGGCCGTGTCGGAGAACGCGCCGCGGGATTGCAGGAACAGCAGACTCGCCACCGTGCCGATGACAACAAGCAGCGCCACCCCGGCAAGCCGGTGCGTCCTCTGGTTGTAGAAGTTCACTTCATGAAAAACGTACCCGCTGCCGGGTCCGGTGCAACCACTCGGGATAATCAATGGGCGCGGGGGCGAAATAGAACCCGCAGGAACCAGCTCAACCAGGCTCGACAGGAGCAGCCATGACCATCATCGAGGCGGACGCAGCCATCGGCACCGATTTCGAGGACGAAGTCGCCGCAACCCAACGGTACTTCGACAGCCCCCGGTTCGCCGGTATCACCCGGCTCTATACCGCCCGCCAGGTCGTCGAGCAGCGCGGCACCATTGCGGTGGACTACACGGTGGCGCGCGAAACGTCCGCGGCATTCCACGCCCGCCTGCGTGAGTTGTTCGGACAGCACCGGTCGATCACCACGTTCGGGCCGTACTCACCCGGTCAGGCAGTGGCGATGAAGCGCTGCGGCATCGAGGGGATCTACCTCGGCGGCTGGGCGACCTCGGCCAAGGGGTCGGTGACCGAGGATCCCGGGCCCGACCTGGCGAGCTATCCCTTGAGCCAGGTGCCCGACGAGGCCGCCGGCTTGGTCCGCGCGCTGCTGACCGCTGATCGCAACCAGCAGTACCTGCGGTT
>SYAB01000279.1 GCA_005787665.1 Actinomycetota bacterium | reverse complement strand
GCCTCTGGCTGATCCCCCTGGGCATCGCTGCGCTGGTGCTGTCCATCGCGGTGGTGCGGGAGATGGCCCGATACCCGTGGTTTGGCGAATTCATCGCGAAATACCCCGGAACCTCGGCCGAATACGTGCAACCGGTCTCCAGCGGCTTTCCCTGGTGGCTGCGCTGGCAGCATTTCCTGAACCTGCTGTTCATGATGTTCATCATCCGGGCGGGCATTCAGATACTGGCCGACCATCCGCGCCTGTACCTGAACGCCGGCAGCAGACCCGACACCGAATGGCTGCGACTACGCGGACCAGTGCCGTCCGACCGACGGGACAGCGACGATCCCGGATCGGTATGGACGGCGAAGGAAGACTCGGTCGCGCTGCCGAAACATCTGGGAATTCCGGGATTTCGCCACTCGGTCGGCCTGGCGCGGTGGTGGCACTTCTCCTTCGACCTGCTCTGGCTGGTCAACGGTGTGGTGTTCTACGTGCTGCTGTTCAGCACCGACGAGTACAAGCGCCTGATCCCCACCTCACTCGAGGTGTTTCCCAACGCGCTGTCGACCGCGATGCAGTATCTGTCCCTGGACCTTCCCGAGAACGCCGGCTTCAGCACCTACAACGCCCTGCAGTTGCTGGCCTACTTCATCACCGTCTTCATCGCGGCCCCCGTGGCACTGGTGACCGGGTTACTCCAGGCACCCGCCATCGCCGGTCGATTCGGCACCGGCGCGGGACTGCTCAACCGCCAGGTAGCACGAACCCTGCACTTCGGCGTCCTGGTGTGGATGTTGGTCTTCATCGCCGTCCACACCCTGATGATCTTCGTGACCGGATTCGTCGGCAACGTCAATCACATGACGCTGGGCACCGACACGAAATCGTGGACCGGCGTGGCGCTTTATCTCGTCTGGATGGCCGTCGTCATCGGCTTCTGGTTCGCCGCTTCGCCGTTGACCATCAGATATCCCCGGGCCGTCCAGCGAGTCGGCCGATTCATCGTCGGCGGCGTCAAACGGCTGGGCGAGCGGACCAACCCCACGGCGACCTACACCGAGGCCGATATCTCGCCGTACTTCTGGACCAACGGCGAACGACCCGTCAGCGAGCGGTATGCCGACCTGAAGGCGGGCGGCTGGCAGGACTACCGACTCCGTATCGACGGTCTGGTCGGCAATCCGGTGGAATTGAGCTACCGGGAACTTCTCGCCATGCCCCGTCAGGAGCAGATCACCCAGCACTTCTGCATCCAGGGATGGTCGGGCGTAGCCAAATGGGCGGGCGTGCCGATGCGATCGATCTGCGAGCTGGTCGAGCCGGCGCCGAACGCGAAATGGGTTGTGTTCTATTCCTTTTCCGACGGTCCGGTGGGCGGCCGCTACTACGACTGCCATCCGATCGCCAGCATGGAGCACGAGTTGACGATCCTGGCGTACGCGATGAACGGGGAGCCGCTCAACGAGTCGCACGGCGCACCGCTTCGGCTGCGCAACGAAGTGGAACTGGGCTTCAAGCAGGTGAAGTGGATCGAGGCGATCGAATTCGTCGAGTCCTTCGAACACCTCGGGGCGGGCCAGGGCGGGTACAACGAGGACCAGGAGTTCTACGGCTTCCGGATGCCGATCTGATCACGCGGTCGTCGTGACAGGGTCGGACGGGACCGCGGTGAGGGGGATGTAGACGGTGCCCTCACAAGCGCCCGCGCCGATGTTGGTGGCGAACATCCCGGCCAGCGAACCGTCCGGCCGGGGCGTGTAGGTGGTCACCGAACTCGCCGAGTCGAAGGTGAGGGTGCGGTCGGGCAGGAGGCAGTCCCACCGCCAGCTGTTCGTGCGCGACCATTGCGACCCGGTCCACTCGAAGTCCGTCTCGGCGGACACGTTGTCCTTCGGCGACGGGCCGTCGAGCACCGAGGCCGAACAACTCCCCGACGAACAATCGGTGGCGAACCGGTACCAGGCGGTATAGGGCTCCTCCGATTGCTCGGCCGCCGCACTGGTGCCGGATTTCCGGTCGGTGTGGAACGTGATTCGGTACCAGCCGCTCCAGTCCGGTGCGGGGTCGGCCGCGGCGGTCGGGGCGAACCCGACCGAGCACGCGATCCCGGCCACCAACCAGAGCCCGAGGCGTGTCACCGGCTTACGCACACCCCGTTGACGACCTCTTTGCACACCGCACCCGGCGGGGCGGGATTGATCGTCGGCGAGAAGAAGTTGTTCCCACCAGGCCCGATCGCCTTCTCGGTGGGCGAGGCCGACGGGGCACTCGTGGTGGGCGGCGTCGTCGACGTCGATGGAGCGTCCTTCTCGGACGAGGGACTGCACGCGCTCAGCGCGCCCGCAGCCACGATGGCAGTACCACCCACGACGACCGCGATGCGGCCCGCGAAACGACCAGAGCTCATGAGATATCCCCTTTGTTCTCGCGCCACGACTACGCCCGAGGACGCAGACCCGCGCGGTCCATTGGTGCCAGTCTAGTGGCCATCGCCGCCGTGCGCCGCGCGGACCTGCGGCGTTTCGCTGCGGGCGCACGTCACGGGGCGCTGAACCCCTCACGCTTGTGCGCACCGTCGCAGAACGGCTTCTTCGCGGAGTGACCGCAGCGGCACAGGTAGCACTTAGTGGTCTGCTTGACCAGGGTGCCACCGGCGTCGAGGATCTCGACCTCGCCGGAGACCTCGAGGGGACCGTCGGTCAGGGTGGTGATGGTGACATCGCTCATGGCGGTCATCTTGCCCGCTGGTGAGTCCTTGCCGGTGAAGTTGACCCAAAACGCGTGGCGGGCTCAGCCGCCGAGGAGTCCCTGGACGCCGTCACGGGCGAAGTACAGCAGGAACCCGGCCGCGACGATCCAGAGCAGCGGACTGACCTCGCGGGCCCGGCCGGTCGCCGATCGCAGCACGACCCAGCTGAGGAATCCGACCCCGATGCCGTTGGCGATCGAGTAGCTCATCGGCATCACCGCGACCGTCAGCACGACCGGGAGGGCGACGGCGAACTGCGTGATGTCGACATGGCGCAACTGGGCGAACATCATCGCGCCGACGACCACCAGCGCGGCGGCCGCGACCTCGGTCGGCACGATGGACGCCAGCGGGGAGACGAACATGGCGGCCACGAACAGCGCCCCGGTGACCAGGTTCGCCAGGCCGGTCCGGGCACCCTCCTCGATCCCGGCGCCGGATTCGATGAACACCGTGTTCGACGACGCCGAGGTGGCGCCGCCGGCCACCGCGCCGGCCCCCTCCACGATCAGCGCGGCGCGCAGCCGGGGGAAGGTGCCGTCCGAATTCGCCAGTCCCGCTTGGCGGGACAGCCCGGTGAGGGTGCCGAGAGCGTCGAAGAAGTTGGTGAACACCAGGGTGAACACCAGCACGGTCGCCGCCAGGGTCCCGATCCGGGCGAAGCTGTCCAGGCTGACCGCACCGACCAGGGACAGGTCGGGCATCGCGACGGGCGAACCAGACAACGCCGGCACCGACAGCCGCCAGCCGCCGGGGTTGTCGACCGCTGACCCCAGATGCCAGATCGCCTCGACGGCGACGGCGAGAACCGTTCCGGCGACCAGGCCGATCAGGATCCCGCCGCGGACACCGCGGGCCACCAGCACGCCGGTCAGCAGCAGGGTGAGGACGAAGACGACGGTGGGCACGGTCGTGATGGAGCCGTCACCGTTGGCGCCCAGGCCCACCGGCGGTGATGCGAGTCCGGTGGAACCGACGAACCCGGCATCGACCAGGCCGATGAACAGGATGAACAAGCCGATGCCGGCGGTGATGGCCAGCTTCAGTTCCATGGGTACCGCGTCGAACACCTTCTGCCGAAGTCCCGAGACTGCCAGCGCGACGATGACCAGCCCGTTGATCACCACCAGACCCATCGCCTCGGGCCAGGTCAGGGTGCCCACGACCGAGGTCGCCAGGAAGGAGTTGATACCCAGTCCCGCGGCGAAGGCGAAGGGCAGCCGGGCGATCACGCCGAACAGGATCGTCATGACTCCCGCGGTCAGCGCGGTCACCGCCGACACCTGGGCGAACTGCAGCTGGTTTCCGGCGACGTCCGCCGGGCCGGACAGGATGATCGGGTTCAGCACGATGATGTAAGCCATCGCGATGAAGGTGACCAGCCCGCCCCGGACTTCGGCGCCGACGGTAGAACCGCGCGCGGAGATCTCGAAGAATCGGTCGATACGGCTCACGAGGGAACCCTAAAGGCAGCGACCCCGAAAGGCTCTGCGGATCCGGGATCTCAGCGCAGCGGTGTCGGCTCCACGACACCGATCTCCGCGGGGTTGGCGATGGCCGCCGGCAGGAACTTCTCGATGCAGAACACGAACAGCGCGCCGCCGATCAGCCCGCCCACGATCGGGGCGAGGATCGGCACCCAGAAGTACAACTCGGTTCCGTTGGCCGAGACCCAGGCCGTGTCGTAGCCGGTGATCCACGACGCCAGCCGGGGCGCGAAATCCCGGGCGGGATTGATGGCGTACCCGGCGTTGGCGCCCCAGCCCAGGCCGATGCCGACCACCAGCAATCCGATGATCAGCGGACCGGTGTTGGCCAGCGGCGGGTTGTTGACCGCACTGGTCAGCGCGAAGATCACGGCCACCAGGATCGCGGTGCCGATCACCTGGTCGACGAACGCCGTCGTCAAGGACACTCCGACGTCCGGTGAGGTGGAGAAGATGCCTTGAGTGGCCTTGGTGTTGTTGGGGTCGACGCGGTTGATCGCGTCGTCGTAGGTGAATCGCACCAGCAAGGCGCCGACGAATGCGCCACCCAGCTGAGCGCCGATATAGGGCAGGATCTTGCCGGCCGGAAAGCCTTTGAACGTCGCCAGCGCCACCGTCACCGCCGGATTGAGGTGCGCGCCGCTGAGCCGGCCGGCCACGTACACCGCCATCGCGACGCCCAGACCCCAACCCCATGCGATGGAGTTGTAGTCACCGGTGGCGCCGGTGGTGGTGGGAAACCCACCGGTCACCACCTGCGCCACGACACCGCAGCCGAAAAGGATCAGCAGCATGGTGCCGAAGAACTCCGCGGAGCATTCACC
Source organism: Actinomycetota bacterium (assembly GCA_005787665.1). The sequence goes on along the minus strand of SYAB01000279.1, from coordinate 4,920 downwards.
GAGCAACGGGGTACGTTTCACGCGAGTCCTTTCGGCGATGTGCTGCACGGCAACGTAGCAACGTCAGCGCCCCGCCGCAGGGATTTCGGGTTCCCGTCGATCCGCCGCCCGGTCGCACGGGAGTGCTACAACGTCTTCATGGCCAAACCGGGCAGGACCGCCACACCTCGTTGGCGCCGGCGGGCCCTGGCCGCGGTGCTGTCGGTGACCGTCGTCGGTGCGGTGGCCGGCGTCCTGATCTGGCAGGAGAACTCCACTCACATCTCCGGTCCGTCCCCGACCTGGCGTTCCCCCGAGCCCGGGCCGGGCAGCGGCCCGTCGCCGGGTTCGTCGGCTCCCGGCGGGGGACCCACCCCCCGCGCGGCTCCCGGCGGGGGACCCACCCCCCGCTACGACCTCGCGCGCCAGCAACTCAAGGCACTGGAGGTACGCGGCTGGGACCGCACGTCTGACTTCCGGCGCTATCAGTTCGGCGCGGCATGGAGTGATGACGTCAACGTCGAATTCGGCCACAACGGCTGCAACACCCGCGACGACATCCTGCGCCGGGACCTGAAAAACCTTGTCGTGCGGCCATTCACCTGCTTCGCCCAGAGCGGCACCCTGCTCGACCCGTACACCGCCACCACCATCAGCTTCGTCCGCGGCCCGGAGACGTCGAACGCCATCGAGATCGACCACGTCGTCGCTCTCGCCGACGCCTGGTACAAAGGCGCCCGGGCGTGGGACCCGCAACGGCGGCTGGACTTCGCCAACGATCCGCGCAACCTGCTCGCGGTGAGCCCGAAGGCCAACTTCGACAAAGCGTTTCGCGACGCGGCGTCCTGGTTGCCGCCCAACGAGGCCTTCCGCTGCGACTTCGTGGCACGTCAGATCGAAGTCAAGACCGCCTATGGTCTATGGCTGTCGGCCAAGGAGAAGCGGGCGATGACGGATGCGCTGTCGCGCTGCTGACGCTCGGCAGTTTGCCTCAGCTACCGCCCTTGTCCGCGCACATGTTGCCCGCGTCGAGGGCGCCGAGGAACTGACCGGCGTCGACATCGAGGTCTGCGGAGATCATCTGCCGGACCTGGTCCTCGCTTTGACCCTTCGCCAAGGCGTCGCACACTTTCTGGCCCTCTTGCAGCAGCGTCGAATCCGGGTACTTGTCGCGGGGGTCACCCGATAGCGCCTCGAGGAACTTCGCGTCATCGGGACGGGTCCCCGAAGAGGTCGTAATCGTGCATGAGGCCAGCGGAACGGCCAGGAGCAGGACGGCCACCGCGGGGACCAAGGTTCTCTGCGATCGCATGAGGGCACCCTTCGTCGTCTTGCAGTGAGCATCGGCGCCTCGAGCCCACGGTGTCAAGAGGCGTCGTCGGTTGGGAACGCGGCGTCCACGGATGCACCGCTGCGGGTCCGGATCGCCTTCGGTGGAAGGCGATACCGTTGACCCATGACGTCGCGACAGCCGGTGGCCGTGGTCACTGGGGCCAGCAGGGGCGCGGGCCGAGGCATCGCCCTCGCGCTCGGCGCGGCCGGATGGCGGGTCTACCTGACCGGCCGCACCGCCGGAGCCGACGATGCAGCGGCAGTGACGGCCGCCGGCGGCGACGGCATCGCCGTCCCACTCGATCACGGCGAGGACGCCGCGGTGGAACGCCTCTTCGCCCGAGTCGCCGCCGAGAACGGGGCCCTCGAGCTGTTGGTCAACAACGCCGCGTCGATCAGCGACCGGTTGACCGACCCGGCCCCCTTCTGGGACAAGCCGCCCGATCTCGCGAACGTGATCGATGTCGGTCTGCGCTCGTCCTATATCGCCTCCTGGTACGCCGCGCCGCTGCTGCTGGCCGCGGACCGCGGGCTGATCGCGTTCACCTCCTCGCCGGGATCGGTCTGCTACATGCACGGCCCGGCCTATGGCGCCCAGAAGGCCGGGGTGGACAAGATGGCGGCCGATATGGCGGTCGATTTCGCCGGCACGGGAGTCTGCACGGTGTCGGTCTGGATGGGCATCCTGCTCACCGAGCGGATGCGGCGCGCCTTCGCGGGCAAACCCGAGGCGTTGCAGGCCTTCGCCGCGCACGCCGAGACCCCGCAGTTCACCGGGCGGCTGATCGACGCCATGTATCGCGACCCCGACCTGCCCGAGCTGTCGGGGCGCACCGTCATCGGCGCCGAACTGGCGCAGCGATACGGGATTAGCGACGAGGACGGACGACGCCCGCCTTCACATCGCGACGCGCTCGGCGCACCTCGTGAACCGAGTTCGGCGGTGATCCGCTAACCCCGCGAACAGACACAAACGACCCAGCACGCGCGGCGTGTCTGGGTCGTTTGTGTCTCCTCGCGAGGGAGGGTGCGGGAGGTCGGGGGGTCAGTCCTGCTTGCGGATCAGCTTCTGCAGGGCGGCCCGGTCGGGGGACAGCAACTCGGCGATCCGAGGCGCGTTGACGTCGGCCACGATGATCTCCCCGACGTCCTTGTTCACGGCGGTGAAGATGCCGTGCGCCTTCATCTTCTCCGTCTGGTAGACGTTGTCCTCGGTGGGTGTCACGTAGTAGACCGCGTCGGCTTTGAACCGGTGCACGAGCCACAGGTGGACAAGGGTCATCAGGCGCTTCTGGCGCATCTTGGCGGCGTAGGTGTTCTGGTCGCGGACGGTCAGGATGCTGCGGCCGTGCCGGTCCTTGATCGGGTCGAAGACCACATCGGCAAGCTTCTCGCCGCCGGAGTCGCCGTAGATCGCCAGCTCCAGCACATCCGAACCCGCTCGGCGCGGGCGCAACTGCACCCGCAGCCGCTCCCCGAGCTTGTAGTGCTCGCTCCACAGGGCCAGCCAGTCCTCGAGCAGCTTCTTGGGCACCTCGGTCTGCACCAGGTGCTGAACCTGGGTCGAACCCTTGCCCATCGCCTTGGTGGTGGCGGTCCGGCCCGACGATGCGGCCAGCGCGGCGTCGCTGCGGGGTCCGCCGACCAACGTCTGCGGCGTCCGGTAGGGCGACTCGACCAGCCGCATCTTGCGCTGAAGCCGCGCCAGGGCCAGCATGCCGTCCTGTCGCAGCGCGGTGGCGAACTCTTCGGCCGCCACACCGTCGATCTGGTGGCCGCCGTAGGTCATGAAGTTGAAGACGAACCCCATCTTCCCGAGTTCGACGGGGAAGGCGCGCATCTCGTCATCGCTCATCCCGGTGGTGTCCCAGTTGAATGACGGCGAGAGGTTGTAGGCCAGCATCTTGTCCGGGTAGACGGCGTGGACGGCCTCGGCGAACTCGCGGGCGTCGGCGAGGTCGGCGGTCTTGGTCTCCATCCACAGCAGGTCCGCGAAGGGCGCGGCGGCAAGGGATTTGGCGATGGCGTAGGGGATGCCGCCGCGGACCTGGTAGTAGCCCTCGGAGGTTTTCGCCCGCTCGCAGTCCCACGGGGCGTCCACTCCGAGTTCGGCGGCCTTGGCCTTCGCCGCGTAGAGCGACGCGGTCGCGGCGAACTCGATCCACTCGGCGGGCTTCATCGCCAACGCCTCGCCCTCGCCCTCCTTGAATCGCAGCACCTCGGCGACGGCGTTGCCGTAGGTGTCCAGGCCGGCGTCGGACTGCCAGGCGTCGACGAACTGCGACTCGACCCGGTCGAACAGCGCATCCAGGGACCCGGTGCGGTCCTTGGTCCACACCGAAGCCGCCTCGTCGATCGCCTTGGTGACACCGTGAGCCTGCAGCCAGGCGTCGGCCACCGCGTACTCGGCATCGGGCAGGGCATAGAGCAGATGCCCGTTGAGTTCGGTGACGCCCTGCTGGTGGAAACGGCGCATCATGGCAAGGAAGCAGGACTTGTAGGGCGGGACCTCGAGATTGGTCACTCCGAGCAGGAACGGCTGGTCGCGCTCGTCGGAGCGGCCGTCCAGCAGATTGGCGGCCTCCGCATCGGTCCGCGCGACAATGATCCCGGGCACGCCCATGATGTCGAGCTGGAACCGTGCGGTGTTGAGCCGCTTGATCTGCTCGTCGGAGGGGACCAGCACCTTCCCACCCTGGTGACCGCACTTCTTGGTTCCCGGCCGCTGGTCCTCGATGTGGTAACCGGTCACACCGGCTTCGACGAATCGCCGAATCAGGTTGCGCACGTGCGGGTCTCCGCCGTGTCCGGTGTCAGCGTCGGCGATGATGAAGGGCCGGTAGTCGACAGCCGGGTTGGCCGCGCGCTGTTCGGCGGTCATCTGCAACCGGAGGAACTGCTGATTGCGATCGGCGGTCAACAGCGCCCGCACCAATCCGGCGGCCTCGTCGGGCACCTGGCTCAGCGGGTAGCTGGCGAGGTCAGGACCCGGGTCCTCGGTGGTGGAGCCCTTCGCCGAGGTCGCCCAGCCACCGAGGTAGATGCCTTCGATACCGCAGCGCTTCATGGTCACCGCCTGGCCGGGGGAGTACGGCCCGAAAGTGGTGATGGACTTGCGCTGGCCGAACAGTTCGCGCAGGCGGGCATAGAACGCGACAGAGGCCTCCCGAGCGACCGTGTAGTCCACCGGGATCGTGCCACGCTGCTCGACCACCTGACGGGCGGTGTAGAGCCGAGTGATTCCCTCGAATCGGGCGCTGTCGATGTATCGCTGCGTCTCGGCCACTTCCTGTTCGAAGGATGCGGCGGACTCTGCTCCGTCATGGGACATGGTTGCTCCTTATCGAGCCAGGTCGAGCGGGTATTGCGCTTCAGGGTGCCATCTAACCCCCTGCCGTCCGGGCCGGGGCAGGCGGGTCGCGCCGCTCTGGGGTACCCGGCGCGGGCGCGGGCAGACAGCCCCGGAGGGCTCTGCCGGCGCCCGCGGGCGCCTTAGATTCGCTGCGACTCGGTCACCTCGCGGCCCGGCTCCGCGACGGGCGCCGGCGGCTCGCCGGCCGGGTCGACAGGGGCGGCCGGGTCGACAGGGGCCGCCGGCTCCACCGGGGC
>SYAB01000278.1 GCA_005787665.1 Actinomycetota bacterium | reverse complement strand
TATCGCCGGGGATCGTCCGGACGCGCTCAACGCGCAGTGGCGCGCGGCGACCTGCCGGGTGCTGGTCGCCGCAAGCGGTGCGCGTACCGCGAACGCCGGGCCGGTGCAGTTCGACATCCCGCTGCGTGAACCGCTGGTGCCCGAGCCGGATTCGGGCCCCGACGACTTCCCGGCGGGGCGTCCCGACGGGACGGCGTGGACCGTCACCCCGCCGGTCACGTTCGATCAGCCGGTCCCGGTCGATCTCACCGCGGACACCGTGGTGATCGCCGGCCATGCCGCGGGCGTGCACCCGAACCTGGCGCAGTTGCCCACGGTGGCCGAGCCGACCGCACCCTTCGCGGCGAACCCGCTGCATCCGCTGGCCCTGCCGGCGCTGCGTCCCCGCCAGGTCATCATGCTGGGTCGGCCCACGCTGCACCGCACGGTAGCGGCGCTACTGGCCGATCCCGCCGTCGCGGTGTACGCGGTCACCACCGGCCCGCGCTGGCCCGACGTATCGGGCAACTCGGTGGCCACCGGCACCCGTGTGCAGACCGCCGGCACCCCCGACCCGGAGTGGCTTCGCCGCTGCGCGCAGGCCAACCGCCGTGCGCTGGCGGTCGTCACCGAACAGCTTGCCGCCCACCCGCTGACCACCGGCCTGCACGTCGCCGCGGCCATCGCGGGTTCGGTCGGGCCCGGCGATCAGCTGGTGCTCGGCGCGTCCAACCCGGTCCGCGATGTGTCACTGGTCGGGCTGAACTCCGAGGGCCTGGTCGTGCGGTCCAATCGGGGCGTCGCGGGGATCGACGGCACCGTCTCGACCGCCGTCGGGGCCGCGCTCGCCCACCCCGGTCGCACCGTCGCGCTGATGGGCGACCTGACTTTTGTGCACGACGCGTCCGGCCTGCTGATCGGCCCCACCGAGCCGGTGCCGGACAACCTCACCATCGTGGTGTCCAACGACAACGGCGGCGGGATCTTCGAGTTGCTCGAGCCGGGCGATCCGCGGTTCGGCGATGTGGCGTCGCGGATTTTCGGCACCCCGCACGACGTCGACGTGGGCGCATTGTGCCGGGCCTACCACGTCGATTCCCGGCAGATCGAGGTCGGCGACCTGGCCTCGGCCCTCGATGAACCCGCCCAGGGCTTGCGGGTGCTGGAAGTCAAGGCCGACCGGTCCTCGCTGCGTCGACTGCACGCCGACATCCAGGCGGCCCTGACGTGATCGGCCGGCTGCGCGCCCCGGTGAAGGCCGCGCTGCCCGCCCGCGACCCCGACCTCCCCGACACGATGGAACGGAAAGCGTTGCGGTGGGGCAAGACCGCGGTCTGGATCGTCATCGGAATCATCACCCTGCAGTCGATCCTGTTGGTCGCCGGGGCGTGGCGCAACGATCGTCAGATCGAACGGAACCTGGGTGTCGCCGAAGCCGAGGTGCTCTCCGCGGGACCGCGCCGCTCGACTGTGGAGTTCGTCACTCCCGACCGCGTCACCTATCGACCCGAACTCGGGGTGCTCTACCCGTCCGAACTGGCCACCGGCATGCGCATCTACGTCGAGTACGACAGGACGGACCCGAATCTTGTTCGCGTGCAGAACCGTAACGCCTCCCTCGCGATCGTCCCGGCCGCCTCGGTCGCCGTCCTCGGCTGGCTGATCGGTGGCGCGTTGCTCGCCGTGCTGGTGCGAAGCGAGCGGCGGTTGCCAACCGCGATACCTGGCTGAAACACACTGTTCACCGGGGTGGGCGGTCAGTGGCCTTTCGCCGGAACCGGCGTTCGGGCAGAATAGGGGAATCGGTTGGCGGGATGGAGAGTCCCTCCCGCCAACCACTTTCACAGGTGTCTTGAACAACGGGGGAGGGATTCCTCTAGTGGCTGACAGCTCGTTCCATCAGGATCTGCACGGATTCGCCATCGAACTCCGAAAATTGGCCTACACCATGCCGGCCGGCCACGAGGACCGCCTGATTCACCTGAGTGAGCGCATGGCGGCGCGCAGCAGGCAGAACCGGGAAACCGAGGCCCGCGGAGCTTGATAGCCTCTGGCGGGTGAGCCGCGCGTCGTTGGACAAGGATCCCCGCGATGTGGCGTCGATGTTCGACGCCGTGGCCCGGCGCTACGACGTCACGAACACGGTGCTCTCGCTGGGACAGGACCGGCACTGGCGGCGCGCCACGCGAGCGGCGCTGCGCCTCGGGCCCGGCGACACCGTTCTCGACCTGGCCGCCGGCACCTCGGTCTCCACGGTGGAACTGGCGAAGTCCGGCGCCTGGTGCCTGGCCGCCGACTTCTCGGTGGGCATGCTGCACGCCGGCGCCGCCCGGCCGGTCCCCAAAGTCGCCGCCGACGCCACCCTGCTGCCGTTCGCCGACGCGACCTTCGACGCGGTGACGATCAGTTTCGGCCTGCGCAACGTCGTGGACCCGGACGCGGGCCTGCGCGAGATGGCCCGGGTGACTCGGCCCGGGGGTCGCCTGGTGGTCTGCGAGTTCTCCACACCGGCGCTTCCGGTGTTCTCGACGGCTTACAAGGAGTACCTGATGACAATGCTGCCGCGGGTCGCGCGGGCGGTGTCGAGCAACCCCGAGGCCTACGTCTACCTCGCCGAGTCCATCCGGGCGTGGCCCGACCAGCCCGCCCTGGCGCGTCGCATCGAGCGCGCCGGCTGGGGCACGGTCCGGTGGCGCAATCTCACCGGCGGGATCGTCGCCCTGCACGCCGCGGTCAAGTCCTGATGCCGGCGAACCCCCGTTAGCTGAACGGCTTTCGGCGGTCGATCAGCCGCGAACCCGCCCCGGCGCTCCGCCAGACCCGGGCCACCCAGTCGGTGTCCTCGTCGGTCACCAGATTTCCCATCACCCGCACGGCGACATCCATCAGCCGGGTCGACCGCATGCCCAGCGGCCCGGTCGCCGGCAGGAACCGGGGCAGCGTCAGCAGCAGGCCCAACCGGCGGGCCACCGAGAACCCGCGGCCGTAGTGCGCCTGCAGCAGCGCCGGCCAGGCCGCGCTCGGATCACCGGAGCCCAGCATCCCGGCTGCCAGTCGCCCGGTCTCCAGCCCGTAGTCGATCCCCTCCCCGTTGAGTGGGTTGACGCACCCGGCGGCGTCGCCGATCAGCATCCAGTTTCCGCCGGCTACCCCGGAGACGGCCCCGCCCATCGGCAGCAACGCCGAGGACACCGCCCGCGGTGGCCCCTGAAAGCCCCAGTCCTGACTTTTCAGTGACGCGTAACGGGCCAGCAGGGGGCGCAGCGCCACGTCGGCGGGGCGTTTGGCGGTGGCCAGTGCCCCCACCCCGAGATTCACCTCGCCGTTGCCCAGCGGGAAGATCCAGCCGTAACCGGGCAGCACCTGACCGTCGGCGGAGCGCAGTTCCAGATCCGAGGACAGCCACGGCTCGTCGGCCCGCGGCGAGCGCAGGTAGGCCCGGGCGGCCACCCCGTACACCGTCTGTTGATGCCACTGCCGGCCCAGTACCCGGCCCAGCGGCGAGCGCGCGCCGTCGGCGACGATCAGCCACCGGCAGGACAGCCGGCGGCCGTCGGCCAGCAGCACCGCGCGGACCCCGCCGGCCGAGTCCCGTTCGACGTCAACGGCTTTGCGGCCCAGCAGCATCGACGCGCCGGACTCCTCGGCGGTCTTGCGCACCCGGTCGTCCAGCTCGGTGCGCGGGACGGCGGAACTGGTCGGCGGGAACGACGGCCCCGGCCAGCGCACGGCGACCGAGGAACCGAACCCGGCCAGCCGCAGGCCGTGATGGCGGATCCGCCCGTCGAGCCAGTCGCCCAGACCCAGACGCTCCAGTTCGACGACCGCCCGGGGGGTCAGGCCGTCCCCGCAGGCCTTGTCGCGCGGGAATTCGGCGGCGTCGACGACCAGTACCTCGTGCCCGGCGCGCGCCGCCCAGGCGGCTGCCGCGGACCCCGCGGGCCCGGCTCCGATGACGACGACCTCAGCTGACAGCTCGTCCACGCCTCCCAGTATGTTGGCAGGGTGAGGACTCCGGCGAGCGTGGTGGCGGGCGTGGACTTCGGCGACCCCGATTTCGCCCAGAGCGTTCGCGACGGCGTCGCCCGCGTGGAGGACTGCATCTCCTCGGAACTGCGCAGCGCCGACGAGCTGATGACCGAGGCGGTGCTGCATCTTTTCCAGGCCGGCGGCAAGCGGTTCCGGCCGCTGTTCACCGTGCTGTCGGCCCATGTCGGCCCGGATCCGGACAGCTGGCAGGTGACGGTCGCCGGTGCGGTCATCGAACTGGTGCATCTGGCCACGCTGTCCCACGACGACGTGATGGACGAGGCCCAGGTGCGCCGCGGTGCACCCTCGGCCAATGCCCGCTGGGGCAACAACATCGCCATCCTCGCCGGGGACTACCTGTTCGCCACCGCGTCCCGGCTGGTGTCGCGTCTGGGCCCGGACGCGGTGCGCATCGTGGCCGAGACCTTCGCCCAGTTGGTCACCGGACAGATGCGCGAGACCAAGGGCTCGCTGGACGGGGACGACGCGGTCTCGCACTACCTGAAGGTGGTCTCGGAGAAGACGGCCTGCCTGATCGCCGCCGCCGGCCGGTTCGGGGGCACCTACTCGGGGGCGACCGCGGATCAGACCGAGCGGCTCGGCCGTGTCGGCGGCATCGTCGGCACCATCTTCCAGATCTCCGATGACATCATCGATATCGAGAGCGATCCCGATGAGTCGGGCAAGCTGCCCGGCACAGACCTGCGTGAGGGCGTGCACACCCTGCCGGTGCTCTACGCGCTGCGCGAGACCGGTCCGGACGCCGACCGCCTGCGGGATCTCCTCAGGGGCCCGGTGACCGACGACGCCGAGGTCGCCGAGGCGCTGGACCTATTGCGCGCATCGGGCGGGATCGCCGCGGCCAAGCAAACCGTCCAGCAATATGCCGCCCAGGCGCGTGCCGAGCTCGCCGAGCTTCCTGACGTGCCCGGTCGATGGGCGCTGGCTTCGCTGGTGGACTACACGGTTAACCGACACGGTTAACCCGATCTGGAACTTCCCGGTCACCTCGGGGCGTTAGTCTGCCCGGAGACCCGTCGTAGGAGGACCCCGATGACCTGGCACCCCACCGCCAACCGGATGAAGACGTTCATGCTGCTCGTCGGCATGTCGGCACTGATCGTGTTCATCGGGTCGCTGTTCGGCAACCGCTCGGTGCTGTGGCTGTCGGTGCTGATGGCGGTCGGGATGAACGTCTATGTCTACTTCAACAGCGACAAACTGGCGTTGAAGGCCATGAAGGCCCAGCCGATCACCGAGGTTCAGGCCCCGCAGATCTACGCCATGGTCCGCGAGTTGGCGACCGCGGCCCATCAGCCGATGCCGCGGCTCTACATCAGCGACACGGCCAATCCCAATGCCTTTGCCACCGGTCGCAATCCGCGTAATGCCGCGGTGTGCTGCACCACTGGCATCCTCAATCTGCTCACCGAGCGGGAGTTGCGTGCGGTGCTCGGCCATGAGCTGTCCCACGTCTACAACCGCGACATCCTGATCTCCTGCGTGGCCGGCGCGATGGCCTCGGTGGTGACCGGCCTGGCCCAGATGGCGATGTTCGCCGGAGCTTTCGGCGGCGGGAACCGGCAGGGCGGCGGCGGGGTGAACCCGCTGGCGATGCTGCTGGTGTCGCTGCTGGCGCCGATGGCCGCCACGGTGATCCGGATGTCGGTGTCGCGCTCGCGGGAGTACCAGGCCGACGAGTCCGGCGCCGAGTTGTCCGGCGACCCGCTGGCGCTGGCGTCGGCGTTGCGCAAGATCAGCGGTGGTGTCGAGCAGGCGCCGCTGCCCCCGGCTCCGCAGATCGCCGATCAGGCGCATCTGATGATCGCCAGCCCGTTCCGGTCCGGGGAGCGGATGAGCAAGCTGTTCTCGACGCACCCGCCCATCGAGGACCGCATCGCACGGCTGGAGAAGATGGCCGGCGGTCGCTAAGCCGCTAAGGAGACTGGCTTACTCGGACTCGTCGCCGGGCTTGGTCGACGCGCCGCCGAGTGCCTTGCCGATGCTGTCACCGACGGACTTGGCCGCCGATTCCAGGGTGTCCCGGATCTTGTCCAGGGAGGGGATTCCGGACTTGGGCGGGTTGCCCCCGTTGGGCAGGCCCGGGATGCCCCGGCCCGGAGTGAAGTCGGCCGGCGGCCGCGTGACGGTGACCGTCGGACCTTCGTCGGGCTCGATGACCTCGGTGATGACCGGATCGGGTGCCGAGGGCCCCGGGTCGACGGTCGGGCTGGCGGTGGACGTCGGCGCCGGGGCAACCGTGGGCACCGTCGCCTGGGTGGGCGCCGGAGCCGCGGCCGCCGGTTGCGGGACCTGATTCGCACTGGGCGGAAGCAGCGCTTGAAGTGTGGTCTGGAGGTTCTCCGCGGCGGTCCTGTAGGCGACCACGGTCATCTCGTTGACCTTCTGCACCAGCGCGATCACCCCGTCGGCGTATTTCACGGTGGTGACGTTGGTCGCCGGATCGAACTCACAGCTCACCGAGCCGGTGCAGTCCACCCGGCCCTGGGAGTCGACCACCGGCTTGGAGACGATCTCCAGCGCCTGCTTGGTGGCCGGCGCTCCGACGGGCTGGGGAGCGGGATACACGTTGAGCGCCACGGTCTCCGGGGTGGAGCCGGCCTCGTAGGCCACCCGGTACGGCGAATCCGGCAGGGCGTCCTTCACCACCGGGCCCTTGAGCAGGGCCGCGAGCTCCGTCGCGTCGTTGGGACCGTCGCCGATCGCCAGCACGTCGGTCTCCAGCACCTCGGCGGTTGAGCCGGCGAAAATGTCCAGCGGACCGCCGAAGCTGGCGTGGATGAAACCGTCGGGGGTCTGAGTGGTGGAAGCCAGAACCATGAGACCTGCGGACACGCCAACGGCAGCCGCGCCTGCGCGCAAACCCTGCCCGATCCGGCGGTCCACGTCGGAGTCCTTCCTTTTCTCAGGTTCTTCCAAGACGAGCCTTAGTTTAGGCCATGTTGGGGCGTTTCTCACCCACAGGGTGCTGGACGTTCAAGTTCGGTACGGTTATGTGATGTTACTCAGGTTTCTGGCGATAACCGCTGTTGCGGCAGGGACTGGTGTGGCGTGTTCGGCCGCGGCGGGCGCCGATCCCGATCCGGCTCCGCCGCCGCCGATTCCCAACGTCAACGCCTATACGCCGTTGAATCCGGCGGCCTACGCGGCCAACGGCGGCATCTGGTACGCCTTCGCGGGACCGCCCGGTGTGGTCTGCATCATCAACAACGTCAACGGCGACTACGGCTGCAACGGTCCGCTTCCGGGGGCGCCGGAGGGGGCGAACCTGGTCGGCGGCGGGCAGGTCGGGGCGCCCGGCTTCTCGTCGAGCCCCCGACCGATCTTCGCCGCCGCCGGCGAGGTCAAGCCGCTTCCCCCCAATACGAGGCTGAGTTTCCGGCAGGTCAGTTGCGGTGTCGACGACGCCGGCGTGGTGGCCTGTCTGAACAGCCGGGACCAGGTCGGGTTCGTGGTGGGCCCCAACGGCACCTACGTCAACGCCGTCAGCCCGCTGCTGGCCCGTCCCGAGGGCACGCCGATCCTCCCGGGTCTGCCACCGGTGATGCCGGCGATGCCGGGCCTGCCGCCTGGCTAGAACCGGGTGCCGTCGACCTCGTGGCCGGGTTTCTCGGCCATCAGGCCGCGATAGGCCTCCTCGACGGTGGAGCCGTGGTTGACGACCGCGTCGACCTCACGCGCGATCGGCATGTGCAAGCCGTACTTCTCGGCGAACTCCATGATGACGCTGGCGGCCTTGACACCCTCGGCCACCTGGTTCATCCCGGCGATGATCTCCTCGATCGTCTTGCCCGAACCCAGTTCCTCGCCGACGTGGCGGTTGCGGCTGCGCTTGGAGGTGCAGGTGACGATGAGATCGCCCATGCCGGCCAGGCCGGAGAAGGTGTCGCGTTGGCCGCCGATGGCCTCGCCGAGCTTGGACATCTCCCGGACCGCGCGGGTCATCACCATGGCCCGGGTGTTCTCGCCGATTCCCATCGCGTAGCCCATCCCGGTGGCGATGGCGTAGACGTTCTTGAGCGCACCGGCGATCTCGACGCCGGCCACATCGTCGGTGGTGTACGTGCGAAACCGCTTGGTGCGGAACATGCTGGCCAGATTTCCGGCCAGGTTGCGGTCGGGCATGGCCAGCACGGCGGCGGCGGCATAGCCCTCGGCCACCTCCTTGGCGATGTTCGGCCCGGCCAGGATGCCCGCCGGGTGGCCGGGCAGCACCTCTTCGACGATCTGGCTCATCCGCATGTTGGTGCCCTGCTCGAGGCCTTTGACCAGGCTGACCACCGGCACCCACGGCCGCAGTTCCTTGGCGAGTTCGGTGAGTACGCTGCGGAACCCGTGCGACGGCACTCCCATGACGATCACGTCGGCGCAGTGCGCGGCCTCGTTGAAATCGTTTGTCGCGCGGAGGCTTTCCGGCAGCGCGACCTCTTCGCCGAGGTATTCGGTGTTGCGGTGGTTGGTGTTGATGTCCTCGGCGGTGTCGGCCGAACGCACCCACTGCAGCGTCGGCCCGCGCCGGGCGCAGATGGACGCGACGGTGGTCCCCCAGGAGCCTCCGCCGAGAACGACGACTTTCGGTTCGCGACGATCAGGTGTCATGCCGACCAACGTAGTGCCGACGGCCCGGGTTCACCGGAGGTTTGACGACGCGACTAGCCGACAAGTTCGGCGGGCTTGCGCACCCGCCCGAACACCATGTCCTCGTCGATCTTGTCCAGGAAGCGGTAGTCGAAGGCATCGGCGAAGAAGTCCTGGCGCACCACCCACGGCCGCTGGGTGCCCGACTTCGGCAGTGCGTGGGCACTGCGCTTCACATAACCGGCCTGCAGATCCCACGTCGGCTTCTCCGGCATCGGCCCGCCCACGGGGTGCGGATAGGCGTGGGTATAGCTGTGGATCTTCATGTATTCCAGCAGTTTCGCGGTGGCGCGGGCGGTGATATCGGCGCGCAGCGTCCAGGAGGCGTTGGTGTAGCCGATGCACCAGATCAGGTTCGGCACGTCCTCGAGCATGTGCGCCTTGTAGGAGAACCGGTCCTGCGGTTTGACCTCGGCGCCGTCGACGCTGATCCGAACCCCGCCCAGGGCGAGCAGGTTCAGGCCGGTGGCCTTGACGATGACGTCGGCGTCGAGGTGGCGCCCCGAGGTGAGCACGATGCCGGTCGGGTCGAGGTGGTCGATGTGGTCGGTGACGACCTCGAGGGTGCCCTGGTTGATGGCTTCGAACATGTCACCGTCGGCTACCACGCACAAGCGCTGGTCCCACGGGTTGTAGCGGGGCTTGAAGTCGCGGTCGACCGGATAGCCGGCGGGGAGCAACTTGGTGTTCTGCCAGCGCACCAACTTCTTCATACCGGTCGGCAGGCCGCGGGCGAACACCCAGACGACTTTCTCGAACGCCAGCGAGATGGCGCGAACGATCTTGTAGGAAACCCTGTTGGGCAACAGTTTCCGGATGGGTTGCATCCACGGGGCGACCCGCGGCATGGAGAACAGATAGCCGGGGGAGCGCTGCAGCATCGTCACCTTGGCGGCCTTGCGGGCCAGCGCCGGCACCAGCGAGACGGCGGTGGCCCCGGAACCGATGACCACGACATTCTTATCGGTGTAGTCCAGATCTTCCGGCCAGTGCTGGGCGTGGACGACGGTGCCCTGGTAGCTGTCCAGACCGGGGAACTCGGGGCTGTAGGGCTCGTCGTAGTTGTAGTAGCCCGAGCCGAAGAACACGAAGCGGCCGCGGTAGGTCGCGGTGGTACCCGCCTCGCCGGTCGTCTGCACGGTCCAGGTGTCGGTGGCCGAATCCCAATCCGCGGAGACCACCGTGGTGTTGAACCGGATGTGGCCGAAGATGCCGTGCTTGCGGGCGGCGTCCTCCATGTAGTCGCGAATGGCGTCGCCGTCGGCCACGTACTCCTTGCCGGTCCACGGCTCCCACGGCCAACTGAGGCTGAAGATCGAGGAGTCCGAGCGCACCCCGGGATAGCGGAACAGGTCCCAGGTGCCGCCGATGCGCTCGCGGCGCTCCAGGATGACGTAGCGGGTGGACGGATCGGCCTCGGCCAACCGGTAGGCCGCGCCGATCCCGGAGATGCCGGCGCCGATGATGACGACGTCGTAGTCGCCCCCGTCGGACTCGGCGGGTCGGGCGTCCTCGGTGGGCATGACGGTCATCGCGGTCCTCCGCTCATCGCGTGCTGGGGGCGTAAACCAGCTTATGCACCTGCTAGGCCCGTGGGCCAGAGGACCTTGGTCGCCGTTCCCGCTACCGGTAGTTGACGAACTGCAGGGCGACCTCGAGATCGGCACCCTTGAGCATGGCGATGACCGACTGCAGGTCGTCGCGGCTCTTGGAGCTCACCCGGATCTCCTCGCCCTGGATCTGGGTCTTGACGGCCTTGGGGCCCTCGTCGCGGATCAACTTGGTGATCTTCTTGGCGTTCTCGCTGGTGATGCCCTGCTTGATGGTGCCACTGACCCGGTAGGTCTTGCCAGAGGGCTGGGGTTCGCCGGCGTCGAAGGCCTTCATCGAGATGTCCCGGCGGATCAGCTTCTCTTTGAACACCTCGACGGCGGCCTTGGCGCGCTCCTCGGTGGAGGACACGATCTCGATCACCTCCTCGCCCTTCCAGGCGATCGAGGTGTCGGTGCCGCGGAAGTCGAAGCGGGTGGCCAGTTCCTTGGCCGCCTGGTTCAGCGCGTTGTCGACCTCCTGGCGGTCGACCTTGCTGACGATGTCGAAGCTTGAGTCAGCCACGTGGGTTGCCTCCTCGGTGTCTCGGCCCCCGGCCGGTTTGTGTGCGGAGTACATCTTCGTTGTACCCTGCTAAACGCATCAAACCGGGTAGTTGGGGGTTTGATCCCAGGCAGGTTGCCCGAGCGGCCAATGGGAGC
>SYAB01000277.1 GCA_005787665.1 Actinomycetota bacterium | reverse complement strand
GTAGGGGTCGTCGAAGCCGTAGTTCAGGTAAATCGGGCCCAACGCGAACGGGGCGTTGCCGGTGTTGAACAGGCCGTCCTCGATGACCGGGGTCTCCCGGGGAGAGGCCTGGGCGGTGTAGGAGTAGAGCAGCGTCGAACCGTCGGCGGTGTACACCGAAATCTTGGTGCCCGCCGGGAGGTCCGAGCCTGCGAAGGACGGGTTGTAGAGGTCCCGATTCAGCGTTCCGAACACCCCGCCGGAGTCGATGATGGCACCGGCGTCCTGCTTGGCGCCGCCATTGACGCTGACCTGGACGTAGGCGTCCGGCGCACCGGGCACCGAAACCCGGGTGGGCAGCGGATTGGGTCCGAGAACCATGAAACCGAGCAGGCCGAACGGCAGGAAGTTCTGGAACAGCAGCACCCCGTTGCTCAGTTCCCCGGGCATCGCGGCGGTCGGGATCGGCGCGGGGCCCGGCCCGGCGGTGTTGGCCCCGATACCGAGGATGCCGTCGGCGCCCCAGGAGAAGAACTCCTCGAAGTTCTCGACGCTGTTCGCACACGTGGGGCACTCGGGGGTGTTCTCGGTGTTGGTGACGATGTTGACCGGGACGGTGGCGACCGCGCCGCCACCGAGATCGACCTCGAGGTTGTAGGTCTCGTAGGAGTACTGAAGGCCACCGCTGAACCCGCTGATCCCCGATCCGGTGGGCGTACCGAGCTCACCGCCGACCTGGTCAGCGGTGGTCACCAGACCCGAGGCGCCGGTGTCGATGAGAAGCGTTGCGTTCCGTCCGCCGTTGATCGACGCGCCGACCAACGGCTGGGTGCCCAGCGCCGTGCGGATCGGGATCACCGCGTAGACCTTGCCGTCCTGACGGGCGGCCGCGACCTCGGTCTGGGCGGCGCTGACATCGGCGCCGAGCAGATCGACCAGCGGCAGGAACAGCGCCGCACCGCCCAGCGAGAACTCCGCGATCGACGGCAGCACCATGGTGCTGACCAGGGTCACCTGGGCGATCTGTTGGAGCAGCGGGATACCGGCCACCCCGGCCAGGAAGTCCTGCGCGCCCGGGTTCGTCGCGCCCCACGCCTGCAACGACAGCGCCGCACTGGCCAGGAACACCTGCGGCACGATCGCCGCCACCCCGGCGAGCAGGTTGCCCGATCCCCAGGTCTGGGCGGTGATGATGCCCTGGGCCGCGGCGATCTCCTGCAACGCCAGAGCGACGTGCGTTCCGGGCACGATCTGGGTGCCCGGGTTAGTGCCGCCCGGCAGCCACGACGTCATTTCCGGAGCCGGATCTTCCGACGGGGCCGGAAGGACCGCGGCCGGGGCTGCCGCGGTGTCCGCGATGGACGGCGCGACGTCGACGGTCACTCGCGCCGAGCGCGCCGCCCGTCGCGGTGTCGCCTTCGGGGCCGACGGTGCGGTGGCGGCAGCTGCGGGGGCCGGGTCGTTCGCCTCGACGGGAGCCTCGGTCTGAGGCGGCTCGGGGACAGGCGCCGTGTCGGAGGCCACCGTCGCGGCCGGGGGCACCTCGGGCAGGTCGTCCGCGGCGGCGAGGCGACCCTTACGGGCGGGGACCGACGGGCGCGAGGGCGTATCGGCCCCGGCGGCCGGCCCGGCGTTGACCCGCGACGCGCGCGGGGCCTTCGCGCGGGGTCCCGGCGACGCCGCACCGGTCGATTCCGCGCTCTCGGAGGCCGTCGTCCGGGGCGATGCATCGGCATCGGCGAAAGCGACCGCAGCACCGCCGACCAGGGCCACCCCCATCCCGACGGTGACCGCTCCCGCACCCAGCCAGGCGTAGGGCTGGACGCGCCGGGTGCTGCGTTTGCGAGATGACTGGGACATGGTCACAACCCCCTGCGATTCCAGGCCGAGAAACCTTAAGATTTACTGAGATGTCTACCACACTTACCTGAGAAGGCCGGGCGCCCCAGCTACGGATTTCCGCGACGCCGGGTGGGCCGACAACTGTCCCGGGGGGACTTCCCGCTCAAGGTTCACGAACATCGGCATTGCCCTTCCTCTTCACATCCCGATCCCGGCTGGGTTGAACCCTTTTCGGCTCGCCCGGCATCTTCGGATAATTGGGGGGATACGGCAGGTCGCCGAGACCACGCTCGAGGTCAGCAGCCCACATCGCCAGCAGCGGGTCGATGGACTGGGCAAGTGAATCCAGGCCGGACATCGGGTCACCGCGGCGCGCAAGGAGACCCGGGACAGTCGCCATCGAATAATCGTCGGGAGTTGCGGCAGCGGCCAATTCGCTCCAGGTCAGTGGCGTGGAGACGGTGGCGATCGGAGTGGGCCGCACGGAATAGGCCGCGGCGAACGTGCGATCCCGGGCGTTCTGGTTGAAGTCGACGAAGATCCGTTGACCTCGCTGCTCCTTCCACCAGGAGGTGGTGATGCGGTCCGGCGCGCGGCGCTCGAGCTCTCTCCCCAGCGCGATGCCGGCGTGGCGGACCTCAACGAAGTCCCAGTCGGTGGCGATCCGGATGAACACGTGCACACCCCGGCCGCCGGAGGTCTTCGGATAGCCGACCAGACCCAGTTCGTCGAGTAGCGGTTTGAGGATGTCGACGGCCACTTCGCGTGCCTCGGCGAAGCCGGTGCCCGGTTGCGGGTCGAGGTCGATGCGCAGTTCGTCGGGATGTTCGGTGTCCGGGCAGCGAACCTGCCACGGGTGCAATGTGATCGCACCCATCTGGGCAGCCCAGACGATCGCGGCCGGATGGGTCACCCGCAGCGCGTCGGCGGTCCGCCCGGACGGGAATGTCACCCGGCAGGTCTGGATGTAGTCGGGGTGCTTCTCGGGCACCCGTTTCTGATAGATCTGCTCGCCGTCGATGCCGTCCGGGAATCGCTGCAGGTGCGTCGGGCGGTCCCGCAACGCCGTGAGCATCGGACCGGCGGCGACGGTTCGGTAGTAATCGATGAGCGCACCTTTGGTGCCCGCCGCACCCAGGGTCGGGAAGAACACTTTGTCCCGGTTGGTGATTCGCACGGCCACACCGTCGACGTCGATCTCCTCCGCGGCGGCCACGACTTCGACGTTACGTGCGCGGGTACAGCGGGCACAATGACACGGTGCGCCTGCCCGTGCTTCCACCGGTGTCGCCGATGCTGGCGACGTCGGTGCCGGTCATCCCGGCCGACGCGGTGTACGAGCCGAAATGGGACGGCTTCCGGTCGATCTGCTTTCGCGACGGCGACGCCATCGAATTGGGCAGCCGTAACGAGCGGCCACTCACCCGATACTTCCCCGAATTAGTAGCCGCCGCCGCGGCGGAACTACCGTCCCGGTGCGTGATCGACGGTGAGATCGTCATCGCCGCCGGCGGGCGCCTGGACTTCGAGGCGCTTCAGCAGCGCATCCATCCCGCGGCCTCCCGGGTCCGCATGCTGGCCGAGGCGACGCCCGCGTGGTTCATCGCCTTCGACCTGCTTGCCCTCGGCGACCATGACCTGACGGCAGAACCGTTCACCGCTCGTCGCGCGGCGCTTGTCGCAGCCCTGGCCGATGGCGGCCAGTCGTTTCACGTGACCCCCGCCACGACCGATATCGCGACCGCTCGGCGCTGGTTCGACGAACTCGAGGGCGCCGGTTGCGACGGCGTGATCGCCAAACCGCCGTCTATCGGCTATCACCCCGGCAAGCGGGTGATGTTCAAGATCAAGCACCAGCGCACCGCCGACTGCGTCGTCGCCGGCTACCGAGCACACAAATCCAGCGACACCGCGATCGGATCGCTGCTTCTCGGCCTCTACCGCGACGACGGCACACTGGCCCCGGTCGGCGTGATCGGCGCCTTCCCGATGGCGCGACGACGTGAACTGTTCACCGAGTTGCAGCCACTGACAAAGGGTTTCGGCGAGCATCCCTGGCAGGGGGCCAGCCAGACCAGCGGTGTCAGCGAGCCGTCCCGCTGGAACGCCGGCAAGGACCTGTCGTTCGTACCGTTGCGACCCGAGCGCGTCGTCGAAGTCCGCTACGACCACATGGAGGGCGACCGGTTCCGCCACACCGCCCAGTTCAACCGTTGGCGGCCCGACCGCGACCCGCGGTCATGCACCTTCGCGCAGTTGGAGCGT
>SYAB01000276.1 GCA_005787665.1 Actinomycetota bacterium | reverse complement strand
GGTTCGAGCCGATGAGGCTGGAGAACCTCGGCTTCGCCGCCGAGGGCGAAGGCTGGAAGCTGACCGAGTCCGGCGAGACCGCGATCGGCGGCCGCATTCCGGTCAACGCCTCGGGAGGGGTGCTTTCATCCAATCCGATCGGGGCCTCCGGGCTGATCCGATTCGCCGAGGCGGCCATCCAGGTGATGGGAAAGGCCGGCGCGCATCAGGTTCCCGGCGCCGCCAAGGCACTGGGTCACGCCTACGGCGGCGGATCCCAGTACTTCTCGATGTGGGTGGTCGGCAGCGCGAAGCCACCCGGCGGCTAGCCCGGGCGGCCGTCGGTTGCACGATGTGCGCGCAAAACTGTAACGTGTTCTAGTTAGAGACACGACCGGGGAGGCTCCGACATGACCACCGACATACGCGAGATCGACACCGGGACCCTGCCCGATCGGTACGCCCGCGGCTGGCATTGCCTGGGCCCGGTCAAGAGCTACCTCGACGGGCGGCCGCACTCGGCGCACGCATTCGGGACCAAGCTCGTGGTGTTCGCCGATTCCCACGACGAACTGCACGTCCTGGACGCCTACTGCCGGCATATGGGCGGCGACCTGTCCCAGGGCACCCTCAAGGGCGACGAGGTGGCCTGCCCGTTCCACGACTGGCGCTGGGGCGGCGACGGCCGCTGCAAACTGGTGCCCTACGCCAAGCGGACGCCGAAGCTGGCCAAGACCCGCTCCTGGCACACCGACGTGCGCGGCGGTCTGCTCTTCGTCTGGCACGACCACGAGGGCAACCCACCCCAACCCGAGGTCCGCATACCGGAGATTCCCGAATGGTCCAGCGGCGAGTGGACCGACTGGAACTGGAACACGATGCTGATCGAGGGCTCGAACTGCCGCGAGATCATCGACAACGTCACCGACATGGCGCACTTCTACTACATCCACTTTGGGCTGCCGACGTACTTCAAGAACGTCTTCGAGGGGCATATCGCCTCGCAGTACCTGCACAACGTCGGCCGGCCGGACGTCGGGGGCATGGGCACCGCCTACGGCGAGTCCCACCTCGATTCCGAGGCGAGTTACTTCGGCCCGTCCTTCATGATCAACTGGTTGCACAACACCTATGGAGATTTCAAGGCCGAGTCGATCCTGATCAACTGCCACTATCCGGTCAACCAGGACTCGTTCGTGCTGCAGTGGGGTGTGATCGTCCAGAAGCCGAAGGGTCTTGACGACAAGACGAGCAACCATCTCGCGAAGGCGTTCACCGAGGGGGTGAGCAAGGGGTTCCTTCAGGACGTCGAGATCTGGAAGCACAAGACCCGGATCGAGAACCCACTGCTGGTCGAGGAGGACGGCGCGGTCTACCAGATGCGCCGCTGGTACCAGCAGTTCTACGTCGACGTCGCCGACGTCACCCCGGAGATGACCGATCGCTTCGAGATGGAGGTCGACACCTCCAAGGCCAACGAGAAGTGGCACGTCGAGGTGGAGGAGAACCTGCGCAGACAGGCGGTCGAGGCCGACCCGGCCCATCAGGCCGGTCAGCCCGCATCATGACCGCCGAGCAGGTCCCCGACGTCGACGACCTGGCCCGCTCGATGCTGCTCTTGCACGGCGTGCACGACGAGGCACATCCGGCCGGCGACGATGACGACATCCTCGCGTGGTCGAAGGCGCCGGACTTCGCCAACGACCCGCAACGCGCGGCGGCCGTCCATGAAGCGACCCGCCGGGATCGCGAGCGCTACCTCACCGCCGGACTCTCCGAGATCGACTGCCGGTTCTGCCACGCCTCGGTGAAGGTCAAGAAACTCGGGCCGCCCTACACCGCGGTCCAGTGGGACACGGCCGCCTCGGGGCGATGCGCCTACTTCGCCGAGATCCGCGCGACCGGCGGCAGCAGTGCTCGGGTGCCGTCCTGCCCGCGGCTGGCCGACAGCATCTCCCACGCGGTCGCAGAGGGCTGCCTGGAGGAGTACTCCAGCGCACCCGCACCCGGCGACGGCTGAGGCTGCGCCGTCACCCTTTCCCCGCGAGCAGACGGCAAGGACCCGGAACACCCGGCGTGTCGCAGACTTTTCCGTCTGCTCGCGCCGCAGGGTCACAACCCCCGGAAGCGGTCCTTGACCTGGTCCTCGGTCAGCCCGTAGTCGGCCAGGGAGTACGTGTGCTTGGGTGCCCGCGGGCCCTGCTTGCTCTCCTCGTCGGTCTGCCGGATCGCCGCCCGCGCATCATCGGTCATCTCGATGCCGAAGTGCTCGTAGATGCCCTCGACGGTTCCGATCGGGTCGCCGATCAGGTCGACGTAGTCGACATCGCAGAACTGGGCCGGACTGTGCTCAGCGCGAACCCGGTGGAAACCCTCCAGCCCGCGGGACCAGGTCTCCAGAGCGTCGGCACCGATGGTCGCCCCGACGAAACTATTCGACCAGCCCGCGGTGGTGTGCTGGGCCAGTGAGCACATCGACGCCATGATGGTCTCCGCCGGTCGATGGCACTGGATGACCAAGGCGTCGGGATACGTCGTCATCAATGCATCGAGGGCGAACAGATGGCTCGGATTCTTCAGAACCCAACGCTTGTCGACGTCGTTGAGACCGATCAGCTGCAGGTTGCGCCGGTGGCGCTGGTACGGCCTGGTCCAGTCCTGGCCGGCGAGCCACCGCGCGTAGGTCGGGACGTGGGCCAACGTCTCGTAGGACACCGAGTGCACCGACTGCCGCAGCAGTTGCCAGCACTCCTCCACCTCGTCGGCGGTCATGTAGTGCAGGCCGGTGTAGTCCGGGTTCTCCTCGTGCGCCTTCTTGAAGCGGGCGTCGAGTTCGGCGAACACCGGATTCTGCGGCCAGGTTTCACGCGGCGGCCGGGGCTGCGGGAACTCGGCCAGCCAGAGTTCCAGGCCCTGGTGGCGCGGGTCGCCGCACAGCAACCGGTGGAGTGCCGTGGTCCCCGTCCGCGGCAGCCCGGTGACGAAGATCGGCGCTCTGACACCCACCTCGGCGTACTGCGGGTACTGCTTCCACGATGCCTCGCTCAGCAGTCTGGCCACCAGCGCGTTGCGCAGGAAGAACCGGGACATCTTGCTGCCCAGGGCGGTGAAGTCGGCGTCCCGGCGGTAGGAGTCCAGCAGCACCGAGAGGGCCTCGACGTAGTTGTCGTCGTCGGAGCCGAAGTCGTCGAGTCCGACGGCCCTGACCGCCGAATCCTTGAGATCCTCGACGGTGCCCACGTCGGTGCGGGCCACGCTCATGCCTTGTACTCCCCGCAGTTCACGTCCAGGGTCGCCCCGGTGATCCCATGGGCGAGGTCACTGGCCATGAACAGGATGGCCGAAGCCACGTCGTCTTCGGTCGGCAGCCGCTTCAGGTCCGACTGGGCCGCGGTAGCGTCGTAGATCGCCTCCACGGTGGTGCCGTACTTGCCCGCCTGATGGTTGAAGTAGCTCTTCAAGGTGTCACCCCAGATATACCCGGGCGCAACGGAATTCACCCGGATGCCCTTATCGCCGAGCTCGGTGGCCAGCGACTGCGACATCGCCAGCAGAGCGGCCTTGGCCATCTTGTAGGCGCCGTACTTGGGCTGGGAGTGCCGGATCACCATCGAGTTGACGTTGACCACCGCGCCCTGGGATTCCGCCAGGGCCGGGGTGAATCCCTGGATGAGCCGCAACGCCCCGAGCACCGTCAACTCGATGGCGTCCCGGACGTGCTGGAAGCTGGTGTCGGCCAACGGCCGCATCGAGGGGACCCGGAAGGCGTTGTTGATGAGGACGTCAACCCTGCCATAGGCCTCCACGCTGCGGGCGACGAGATTCTCGACCTGTTCGTCGTCGGTGATGTCGGTGGTCACCGACAGGGCCCGCCGCCCCAGCGCGGTGACCTGCTCGGCGACGACGTCGAGACGCTCGGCGGTGCGGGCGGCCAGCACCAGGTCGGCTCCCGCCTCGGCACAGCGGCGCGCCAGGGTAGTGCCCAGGGCGGGCCCGACGCCGCTGATCACCACGACTTTGTCCTCCAGCATGCCGCTCACCTATCCCACCATCCTGTTCTGAATCTGTTTCTGCCGCAGTGCGATCCGCTCTCGCCACGCCTCCGGGGAAATCCTGTTCCCGGCGTGGTAGGGCAACAGGCCGGCCACCTTGTCGAACTCCGTCACCTCGACAGTCGGCCCGTCGGCCTCGGTCAGCACCCGGGACACCCGTTGCCACCGGAACTGCAGGAAACCCTTGCGGTGACCGGTGGTCTCCACCCAGTTGGTCACACCCGGGTTCTGCTCCGCCACGACGATACGAATCTTCCCGTCGGGATCAGCCTGTGCCTGTGTTCCGTTCAGCGACGTCTGGTGATTGATGTAGTCCAGCGAGATGTACCACAGGCTGCCCAGCTGGAAGCCGAGGTAGGGCGCATCGGTGACGGGAAGCGTGATCACCAGAGCCTGCTCGGGGGTGAGGTCGAAGTGGCCGGCCGACGAGTACTGGGTGGCCAGGCCGCCCGGTGTCAGTCGCGGGGCGACCATGGTGTTGACCGGGATGTTCATATAGAACCACTGCGGGAACTGCAGCCAGGTCTTGATGCGCTGCACGAGTTGCTTACCCGCTGTGGCCCAGCGCTTGTCGATCAGTTCAGCGCTCAACGCGGGCGGAGGGGTACCGGCGGTGTCGGTTCGGGCGATGGCGACGTGCCCGCGTTGGGCCGACCAGTCGTTGTACACCTCGCGGATCACCAGCTGGGCGTTGCTCGCCGGCGTGAAGCGCCATTCGAAGGTGCCGTCCGAGGCGATGTCGAGCCGACGGTCGTCGAACGCCGTCTCGCTGTCCGGCACGTTCGCGTCGGTGTAGTCCCCGCCGAGGAGCTGAAAGCTGAGGTCGGTGGTCGTCCCGCGCTGGCCGGTGACGACGTACTCGCGGCCGGCCTGAACACGGGTCCCGAAATACAGGGTGTCCGGATTGTCCAGACCCATCTTGGTGAACGGCCCGGTGCCCGACTGCAGGAAAGGATGGTCGCGGTCGTAGTCGAAGGCGATATGCGTGCACGCGGCGATGCTCCAGGCCAGGTACTGCAGGCCCTCCAGGAGGTCGGCCTCGGTCTCGATGTGTGGGGCTTCCCGCACCAGACGTTCGGCTTCGGCCATCGCCTCGGCGAAGGGCTGGGCATACATCGAATCAGTCACGGGCCGTTTCCTGTTCGCGCTTGATCTCCAGCGCGATGTCGATGAGTTGGTCCTCCTGACCGCCGATGAGTTTGCGCTGTCCGGCCCGGTGCAGCAGTTGATGTGCGGGCACCCCGTACCGCTCGCTCTGACGAACGGCGTGCTTGAGGAAGCTGGAGTACACCCCGGAGTAGCCCATGATGAGCGCATTGCGATCGAGCAGGCACTCGGCGGGCATCGCCTTGGACACCACATCCTCAGCGGCGTCGGCGATGTCGAAGAAGTCGATGCCGGTCTTGACCCCGATCTTGTCGAACACCCCGATCAGGGCCTCCACGGGGGCGTTGCCCGCCCCGGCGCCGAATCGCCGGACACTGCCGTCGATCTGCTTGGCGCCGGCCCGCACCGCCTCGACCGAGTTCGCCACTCCCAGACCGAGGTTCTCGTGGCCGTGGAAGCCGACCTGCGCGTCCTCGCCCAGTTCGGCCACCAGCGCCGAGACCCGGTCGGCGACGTCGCCCAGCACCAGGGCGCCGGCCGAGTCGACCACGTACACGCACTGACACCCCGCGTCGGCCATGATCCGGGCCTGCGCGGCGAGCTTCTCCGGCGGCAGCGTGTGGCTCATCATCAGGAACCCGACGGTCTCCAGTCCGAGTTCGCGGGCCAGACCGAAGTGCTGGATGGACACGTCGGCCTCGGTGCAGTGGGTGGCGATCCGGCAGATCGACCCGCCGTTGCCCTGCGCGGCCCGGATGTCTTCCTTGGTACCCACCCCCGGCAGCATCAGGAATGCGATCCGGGCCTCATTGGCGGTCTCGGCGGCGACCCGGATCAGTTCCTGCTCAGGCACTTTGGAGAATCCGTAGTTGAAACTCGAACCACCCAGTCCGTCGCCGTGAGTCACCTCGATCACCGGGACCCCGGCGGCGTCCAGGGCAGCGACGATCGCCCGGACCTCATCGGCGGTGAACTGGTGGCGCTTGTGGTGCGAACCGTCGCGCAGCGAGGTGTCGGTGATCCGGACATCCCAGATGTGATCGCTCACCGTGCCCCCTCGGGAATCGAAACAGCCTGCTTGGCGATCTCCTCGCCGACCTTGGTCGCCGCGGCGGTCATGATGTCGAGGTTTCCCGCGTACGGCGGCAGGTAGTCGCCGGCACCCTCGACTTCGATGAACGTGGTCACCACATGCTGCCCTCCGTTGACCACCGACGGCTCATCGAATTGGGGCTCGTTGAGCAGTCGGTATCCGGGAACGTAGCTCTGGACCTCGGTGACGACGTCGTGAATCGAACGGGTGATAGCGGCGTGGTCGGCATCCTCCGGGATGGCGCAGAAAATGGTGTCGCGCATGATCATCGGCGGATC
>SYAB01000275.1 GCA_005787665.1 Actinomycetota bacterium | reverse complement strand
GTGACGCATGCGAAGAACAGCAGCAATCGTCGGACTAGTCGGCCGGCAAAGGTAACTGCTGGTGAAGATGAGGTTAACGAGTCCGTCATCCGCTTGGCCGCCGAAACACTGAACGTCGGGAAACGCGTCGTCGAGACCGGTCGTGTGCGGGTCCGCCGGACGACGACCGAGCGCCTGGAAAAGGTCAAGGTTCCGCTGGCTGTGGAGACCGTGGAAATTCGCCGTGTCCCTATTGGCAAACCAATTAAGCGCACGCCCCGGGTCCGGGAGACCGCCAACGAGATCATCATTCCGGTGGTCGAGGAGGTTCTGGTGGTCGAACGACGGTTGGTGCTCAAAGAAGAACTGCACATCCGCAAAGTGCGCTCGACCGAGAACCACGTCGAGCAGGTCACGTTGCGGCAGCAGAACGTCACCGTTGATCGGGTGGCGCCACAGAGTTCAGGCGACGGCCAACCCTCGGCCGCTCGTCCGAAACGACCGTCTCGTAGCCGGCGGCCGGGAATTCAACAACGCAAGTAGAAGAAGGAGCTGTTTTTCTATGTCCACGAAGAGCCACGAAATGGTTGTGCTGTTCGACAAGGTTGCCGCCAGCCGCCGCGCCGAGAAGGCACTCGAAGCCGCCGGTTTCGCCGACCCGGATGTGAATACCCTCGATCGCGACGCGATCGTCAAGAGCGCCGGCCGCGCCGAGTTCGGCCCCGCCCTGTGGCGTTCGCTGTTCGGCAGTGAGGTCAAGTTGTACGAGGGTGCGGCGTTCGAGAAGGCGCTGTCCACCGGTGGCGCCATCCTGACCGTACGGGTCAAGGACGACGCCGAGGCAACCAAGGCCGAGGGCATCTTGGCCAAGCACAACCCGGTCGACCTCGAGGCTCGCGGCGCGGGCATCGTCGCCGAGCACAAGGCGCTGGGCGACGTGAAGGAAGAAGTTCTGCGGCTGGCCGAGGAGCAGCTTGAGGTCGGCAAGCGCAAGGTCGAGTCCGGCAAGACCAGGGTCCGCCGCTACGTGACCGCGCGTGAGGTCGAGGAGAAGGTCAACCTCACCGAGGTGCACGCCGAGGTGCTGCGCAAGGTTGTCAATCAGCCTGTCGCGGACGATTGGGACTGGAGCGATTCCACCATCGAGGTCATCGAGACCCGCGAAGAGGCTGTCGTCTCCAAGACCGCTCACGTCGCCGAGGAGATCCGGCTGCGTACCGAGGAGACTGAGCACACCGAGACAATCAAGGAGACGGTGCGCAAGCAGCACGCCGAGGTCGAGCACCTCGACGAGGACGGCAAGGTCATCTCCAAGTAGTTCCGCCCACCCGAGCAACGGCCGCCACACTCAGATGTGGCGGCCGTTGTCGTGCGGTCTTCCCCGCCGGGTCCGCAGGCCGTACGGTATGTGATAACGGTCACACAGCAATGGGAGGGGGCGGCCATGCGAATCGCCGACATTCTGCGCAGCAAGGGCCCGGGTGTGGCCACGGTCACCGCAACGACCACCGTTGCCGCACTGCTGGCCGATCTGGCCGTGCACGACATCGGATCGCTGGTGGTCATCGACGCCGACGGGGTGGTGGGCATCGTGTCCGAGCGCGACGTCGTGCGCAAACTGCACGAGCACGGTCCGGATCTGCTGCGCCGGCCGGTCGCCGAGGTGATGAGTGCGGTGGTGGTCTCCTGCGGTCCGGACGACCGGGTCGACGACCTGGCCGTGCTGATGACCAACAACCGGGTGCGCCACGTGCCGGTGCTGATCAACGGCAGGCTGGCGGGCATCGTGAGCATCGGCGACGTGGTCAAGAACCGAATGGAGGAGATGGTGGCCGAACGTCAGCAGTTGCGGGCCTACATCACCCAGGGGGCTAGTTAGTATTCAACTCCAGGAGTATTCGGCTCGGAGGCGGGCGGCAACGAGTTCGAAGGTGGGGCGTTCCATGATGGCGCCTTCGCGTCTGATGCCTTCCTCGGGCACTTCCAGAACCCGGTCCAGGCGGACCCAGCTCGGCCGGCCTTCGTGGTCCCAGCCGCCGGCGCCGATGCTGATCCAGGTCGGATCTTCGGCGTGGTGCATCTGGCTGGACAGCATCAGGCCGAGCAGGGTGGTGCGTTCACGGCCGACGACGAGAACCGGCCGGTCCTTGCCACGGTCCGGGTCATCCTCGTAGACCACCCAGGTCCAGACGATCTCGCCGGGATCGGCCCGCCCGTCGAGATCGGGTGCGTAGACCACCCGGCGGGCCCGGTGCGCGGTCGGCACGTGGGCGCGGGTGACCGGCCGCCCGGCGGTGATCGCGACCGGCGGGTCCGGGGCGAGGGCCGTCGCGACGAGGGTCTCGATACCGAAACGCACACCCGCCGCGATGGTGCGCTGGACCCCGTTGGGGCTCTGGAGCTGACGGATCAGCCTCGGAGCCTCACTGAACACCAGATGCTCCGCCAACCGCTGGAACGTCCTCCACTGCGACGCCATTCTGATGAGCATAGGCCAGAGATCGAGGTGGCCGCGCGTCGCGATTGTGCCGCGGCGCACCCGGCTCGATAGGCTGGCCGGGCCGGATGCCGCCCGCCCGCCAGGAGAATCCCATCAGCAGTTTCGCCGACAAGACGTTCACGGCGCCGGCGCAGATCCGCAACTTCTGCATCATCGCCCACATCGAC